>QCNA01000022.1 GCA_003213375.1 Prochlorococcus sp. AG-424-A03
CATCTTTCTCAGGATTAATTTCTGTAACCATAAATCCCTCTTTCTTTAGTTGATTTAGGGGCTCCAAAACAGCTTTATGTTCCGTTTTTAAGGTAATGATATGTCCATAATTTCCTGTTTTTTTATAGTAATTTCTTGCAAAACCTAATAAAGCTAAGTTATTAGATTCAGTTGCCCCACTTGTAAAAATAACTTTTTTATTCTTAAGAAATAAATTTTGTTCTATTTTTTCTCTTGAGGCTTCCAATATGGCGCTTGCGTTTATCCCTGCCAAATTAGATTTGCTTGCAGGGTTAGAAAATATCTCACTCCAAAAAGGTTTCATAGAATCAACAACATCTTTAGAGCAAGGAGTCGAAGATTGATAGTCTAGTAGTATGGGAGTTGAAAGCATTATGTTTAGTATATAAAATTCTTTTTATTACTAGAAAATCAAATTAAAGAATTTAAAAAATGAATGAAATTAATCAAATAAATAATAAACCGGTAAGAAAATCAAGAATTTTATTAGTTGATGATGAGCCTGGTTTAAGAACAGCTGTTAAAACATTTTTAGAAGATGAAGGCTTTGAAATATTTATTGCAGTTGATGGAGAGGATGGTTGGGAAAAAGCTCAAACAGTTTTCCCCGATTTGATAATTAGCGATGTTATGATGCCTCGAGCCAACGGTTATGCTTTATTAGAAAAAATTAGAGAAGATGAAAAATTAGGAGGAACTCCAGTTATTTTTCTCACTGCAAAAGGAATGACCCTAGACAGAACCGAGGGTTATCTTGCAGGAGTTGATGATTATATATCCAAACCTTTCGATCCCGATGAATTAGCTGCAAGAGTTAAAAATGTAATCAATAGACAAGAACGTTTACTAAAAGAAGCAGCACGATTCGCAGATATTGATGTAAGCAAGATGGCAAAACAAATTACTGAAATAAAATCTATGCTTACAGACCAAAACCAAATAAATCCAGACAATAAAATAAATCTTCCTAGTTTTACTCCAAGAGAAGCAAGTGTGCTTCAACTAGTAGCAGAGGGACTGATGAACAAGGAAATTGCAAGACAGCTTGAAACATCTATTAGAAATGTTGAGAAATATGTAAGTAGACTTTTTATTAAAACAGGTACATCTAGCCGAACCGAATTAGTTCGTTATGCACTTGAAAATCATTTAGTAAAATAAATTATTTAATTTTTTCAAATTCAATTAGTTTTGAAAAATAAAAAGGAGCTTGATTTAATTTCTTTTTAATAACTTTAAATCCTCTTTCTTTAGCAGCATTAATAATACCCTTTTCCTTCAATGTATATGCTCTTGTAGTTTTGCTTGGCCCAGGAAATAATTTCCCAATATTTTTAAGAACAGCAAGAACTGGAGTATAAGGAGCAAAGCTAACAATTAGTTTTTCTTTGCTTAAATCGCATAGATGTTGAACCATTTCTTCTGCGACCGGTTGAGGATAATGAATAAACACATCCAAACAAACTACAACATCAAATAATCCTTTTAATTTTTCCAAATCACAGACTTCATATTTAATTTTACCTTGACTCAAACCTAATTCATTAATGCGTTTCTTTGTTTCTTTAATCATTTCAGAAGAAATATCGCTCACCTGTAGTTCTTTTATACCAAGTCTTAGTAAAGGTATGGAAAGACTTCCTACACCACAGCCAGCATCACAATAACTTTTTTTTGTTAGTTCAGGATAATTTTTGATATATGAGACTACATCATCTACAGTTTTTTGATGACCTTTCCTAATATTTTTCTGAACTGTATTAATTTCATCAGATTTGCTATAAATTTTATTCCATCTTTCAAATCCAGTACCATTAAAATACTCCCTAACTTCACTTTTTTCGATAATCTTATTTGAAGTCATGATATTCTATGAAAATTTATTCTTTTTATACTAACTAACTGGCGCCAAATTAATTGCACGCCATTATAGGAAAGAATTGTTTTGTTATTTTGTCAGAATTGAATTCTAAAGATATTTATAAAATTGCTGTCGTAATGGGTAGTGATTCAGATCTAAAAACATTGAAACCAGCTATTGATATTTTAAAAGAATTTGGAATAAAAATTGAAGTTTGTATACTTTCTGCTCATCGAACACCTATTGAAATGATGGAATATGCAAAAAAAGCAGAATCAGAAAACATAAAAGTAATAATTGCTGGTGCTGGTGGTGCCGCTCATCTTCCAGGAATGCTGGCATCCATAACTTGTATTCCTGTAATTGGAGTACCAGTAGAGAGTAAGACACTTAAGGGGATTGATTCTCTTTTATCAATCGTTCAAATGCCTGCTGGGATTCCAGTTGCAACAGTTGCAATTAATGGAGGTCAGAATGCTGGATTATTAGCAATAGAGATGATCAGTTTATTTGATGAGTCTATAAAGAAAAATTTAAAAGAATTCAGAGGAAATCTACATACACAGGTAAGAACTAAAAATAGTAAGTTATCAACTATTGGGCCTGACAATTATCTTCAAAATATGAACTAATATTTATCTATTAGGCCTTGTTAAGAAAGTTTTCTTTTTTAAGGTAGTTAGTAATTTTTTCAACGGAATCATTTAAATCTAACGAACCTGTATCAACAATAATTTCGGGATTATGAGGAGCTTCATATGGACTAGAAATCCCAGTAAACTCTTTAATTTCACCCAAACGAGCTTTCTTATAAAGACCTTTAGTATCCCTTTTTTCGCAAACTGTGATATCAGCAGCACAATAAACTTCAATAAAATCCTTAGATCCAATAATTTTTCTCACCTTATCTCTATCGCTAATAAATGGTGAAACGAATGCTGTAATAGTTATTATCCCAGCATTCATAAATAAATTCGCAACTTCTCCAATTCTTCGTATATTTTCTTCTCTATCTTCATCCGAAAAACCAAGATCTTTGCATAAACCGTGTCTAATATTATCTCCATCCAACACATAAGTCGAAAAACCATCTAAGTGTAAAACTTCATTTAAAGCATTGGCTAAAGTACTTTTGCCAGAGCCAGATAAACCTGTAAACCAGATAACCATTCCTTTATGACCTCTCATTTTCTCTAACTTTTCTCTATCAATAGTTAAATTGTGCCACTTTATATTTGTTGACTTTGTTTGATCTTGTTCTTTCATAGTTTGGATCATCAAAATTAAAACCCTATACTAACCCTTGCTTCATAAATTATGAAATCCCTCTTTACGAAGAAACTCAATTGATTGCGATACCATATCACCCTGTAATTGGATATTACTATCAATTAATGTTCCTCCAGTACCACAAAAAACTTTAATTTTTTTTAGTAATTCTTTTAATAAGATTTCATCCTCAGTGCCTAATCCTTTAATTAAAGTTATAGTTTTGCCCTTTTTACCTTTTTTTTGTTTTGAAATATTTATTTTTGATCTTTTATTAAAAGATTCTACCTTAGCTGTTTCTTCAGATTTTTTTTCTTGATTATCAAATTCGATCCAATTCTTTTTTCCCATTATTTTCAATATAATCTATAGTTAGTTAATACTTATTCTATAGAAAAAGTGGTAAGTACATTTTCTCGCAAAGATCAAAACTATAAAAATGACGATTTAAATCAACCCTCCAAAGAGGGAAGATTTGGAAAATATGGTGGTCAATATGTTCCTGAAACGCTAATGCCTGCTCTTTTTGAGCTTGAAACAGCTGCATCTAATGCATGGAAAGATAAACTTTTTGTAGAAGAATTGAATCATCTACTTAAGACTTATGTAGGAAGAGAAACACCACTTTATGAAGCCAAAAGACTTACTGAACATTACAAAACTAAACAAGCAACTCCTAGAATATGGCTTAAAAGAGAAGATTTAAATCATACTGGGGCTCACAAAATTAATAATGCCCTTGGACAAGCTTTATTGGCACTAAGAATGGGCAAAAAAAGAATAATTGCCGAAACTGGAGCAGGTCAGCATGGAGTTGCTACGGCTACTGTTTGTGCACGATTCGGCTTGAAATGTATTATCTATATGGGTGCTGAAGACATAAAAAGGCAATCACTTAATGTTTTCAGAATGAAACTTCTAGGAGCTGAAGTTAAAGTTGTAAATTCTGGAACTGCAACACTAAAGGATGCTACTAGTGAAGCCATTAGAGATTGGGTTTCTAATGTCGAAACGACACACTACATTTTAGGATCTGTTGCCGGCCCACACCCTTTCCCAAAGATTGTGCGAGATTTTCATGCAGTTATAGGTGAAGAAACTAAAAAACAATGTTTGGAATCATTTGGATCTTTCCCCGATATTTTGCTTGCTTGTGTAGGTGGGGGATCAAATGCAATGGGGCTTTTCCATCCTTTTGTTAAAGAAACTTCCGTGCGACTTATTGGAGTTGAAGCCGCAGGAAGCGGAGTTGATACTGACAAACATGCTGCCACTATCACTAAAGGTTCAGTTGGAATTTTGCATGGATCAATGAGTCTTCTCTTGCAAGATGATAATGGTCAAGTACAAGAAGCTCACTCAATAAGCGCAGGTTTAGATTATCCTGGTGTAGGACCTGAACATAGCCATTTAAAAGATATAGGTAGAGCAGAATATGGATCAGTCACAGATCAAGAAGCTTTAGATGCTTTAAGGCTTGTTAGTGAACTAGAAGGAATTATACCTGCACTAGAAACTTCCCATGCCTTTGCTTGGTTAGATAAATTATGCCCTACTCTTGAAAAAGATACTCATATAGTTATCAATTGCTCTGGTAGAGGCGACAAAGATGTTAATACTGTTGCATCTTCATTAGATATTTAATCAATACCTTGGAATTGATGGGTCAATATATCTACTCCATCCATCAATACCCTCCTCCAAATTCCATATTTCTCTCACAATATTATTATCCAAGCACCATTGAGAAAAGTTATAACTTCTTATTCCTGCATGACAGGTAACTACAATTTCTCTGTCCAATAAACCAGCAAATATTTCTTCAACGTATTCAGATGTAATTTTACTAATTGGTATATGTAAAAATTCTTTTGAGAAACGAGCTAGTTCAAGCTCTGACTGTTCTCTTACATCAATCAAAACTGGATCTTCTTTTTCAGAATTAAACCAATCATTGAGACTAAAAGCATTTATAGATTTTGGATAACTTCCCAATTTATTAGGATAAATTATGTATTATTTACAATTTAATAAATAAAGTTGCAGTAGGAAGTTTATTGTTAAAAATAAAAATAAACATTGATAATGAAACTTAGAGTAGTAACAATAATACTATTATTATCTTTATTACTTTTTTTTGGTTTTAAAAAAGTTTCTACTCATAAAATTAATGAGAAAAGTACAAATATTGAGCAACTAAATATCTTTAAATATATACCTGAAAACAATAAATTATTATTTATTTCAAATTTAGATAGTTTTAATCTTGTTAATAATGATAAAAAAGATAAAAATCCAATAAATCAAGATAACTTTGTTTTACTAAAGGACTCTATATTAGATTACTTAGGTATAGATCTAGGCAACAATCAATTACAAGATATCTATAATAATGAACTTATAATCTCAACTTTTGAAAATAATAAAAAGCTTAAAGATGATATTTTGATTGTTTTTAAAATTAAGCCAGAAAAAACAATAGACGATTTATTAAATTTACCTAATAAAATTGATAAGATTAATAAGATAATTACAATTAATAGAGACAACAAAATAAATTTCCTTAACTGTATATATCGAACCGACGATAATTATATAATTGCATCATCAGATGAAAAATTGATCGAAAAAAGTATTAACTTTAGCAATGATTTTGAAGAAAAAAAATTTCAATATGAGGGAGAACTTTTTGGACTCAATAATCAAAAAAATATATTATTTACAAAGAAATTTGAGGAAAGTATATTTTTTGATAAAGAAATTTTTACTGATAAAAATGAGGATATCGTAGCTACAACATTTGACTTAGAAAATAAACATTTAATTTTAAAATCATATTTACTAAATAATAAAAAAAATATTGATATGCTTGCTTATGATAAGTATATAAATAAAGAAAATAGGAATAAAGATAATCCTGAAGTTTCAATTTTTACTGAAATTAAAAATTCTGAAACATATCTAAAACCTTTTTTAAATAATTTTGAATTAAGTTTTTTTGAAGATTTTAACCAAAATAAAAATCCAAACATCTTAATTCTCAATTCAAAAAAAGATTGGCTTTTTGCATTTGAAAAAAATACTGAAAATCAATTTGATTTAAGTGCTTTGAAAAAACTAAAAGATTTCAACAAATATACTTTAAAAAAAAATGAAGATATTTACTCAATATATTCCAAAGATATTCTCGAAGAAAAAAACGATACAATAAAACAATTAACTTATGAAAATATCTATTCAATAGAATCAGGAGGGTTGCAATTCATAAGTAATTTTTTAATAAATAGCAAAAAACTAGAAACAATCTCAAAAAAATTTTTCAACCTAAAAAGTTATAAAAATAAATCTACTTTTCTTTATACAAAAGTTGATATCAAAGATGAAAATTCCAATAAAATTAGATATTTATCTAATTTGGAAGATCTTAATTTTCTCATTAGAAATATTTTAAAAATATCTAATGAAGAATATCTAGAAATCATAAGTCAATCTCTTCCAGAAAAAAATCCAATTCTTTATACAGAAACAAGTTTAAAAATACCTTAATAAAGTGATTCAAATAAACTTCAAAGACAATCATTTAAAATTTTTGTGAAGTTAATAACTTGTGGTTAATTAAAAATTATTTGACTATCTTTAATCTATAAGTATTTGATATTGAATTAAGCAATTGGACAATAACAAACTAATTTTAAAACCAGGATTAGAGGGTGTCCCAGTTACTAATTCATCTATCTGTGATATTGACGGCAACAAAGGTAAATTATTGTACAGAGGATACTCTATTGAGGAACTATCCAAAAAAAGTAGTTTTTTAGAAACTGCTTACCTATTGATTTGGGGTGAATTGCCCACGGCAATTCAACTTAGAGATTTTGAACAAGAAGTTCAGATGCATCGAAGGTTAAGTTTTAGAGTCAGAGACATGATGAAATGTTTCCCTGCTACAGGTCATCCTATGGATGCTCTTCAATCTAGTGCGGCTTCTTTGGGATTATTCTATTCACGTAGAGCAATAGATGATCCTAATTATATCTACAACGCAGTGATAAGACTAATTGCAAAAATTCCCACAATGATTGCTGCGTTTCAACTTATTAGAAAAGGACAAGACCCGATTCAACCTAGAGATGATTTAACTTACTCATCAAATTTTCTTTACATGCTGACTGAAAAAGAACAAGATCCTATAGCTGCAAAAGTTTTTGATAGGTGTTTAATTCTACATGCCGAACATAGTTTAAACGCAAGCACATTTAGCGCTAGAGTTACCGCAAGTACTCTTACAGACCCATATGCTGTGATTGCCTCTGCAGTAGGAACCCTCGCTGGCCCACTGCATGGAGGAGCAAATGAGGATGTAATTGCAATGTTAGAAGAGATTAAAACTCCAGAAAATGCTGGGTCTTTTTTAGACAATGCAATTAAAAATAAAAATAAGATAATGGGCTTCGGCCACAGAGAATATAAAGTTAAAGATCCAAGAGCAATAATTCTTCAAAAACTGGCAGAAGAGCTTTTTATTAGATTTGGAGCAGATGAAATGTATGAAGTTGCTAAATCACTTGAGGCAGAGGCAATACCAAGACTTGGACCTAAGGGTATATTCCCTAACGTCGATTTTTATTCTGGTCTTGTTTATAGAAAACTTGGTATACCTCGTGATTTATTTACTCCAATTTTTGCCATATCTAGAGTGGCTGGTTGGTTAGCTCATTGGAGAGAGCAACTTGGAGCAAATAGAATTTTCAGACCATCGCAAATCTATACAGGTTCAGCACCAAGAGATTGGATCAGCCTAGAAAGTAGAGAATAATATTTGCAGCTTTTCATAAAAAACACACATATTGTTTATGAGGAGTTAATGTATTAAGTAAATAACTTAAAAATTTTGGAATACGGATTAGATCTCGAATATAGTTTTAATGAATTCTTAAAGGGTTTTGGCCTTTCCAGTGAAATCGCTCATATAATTTGGCTCCCTCTACCTATGCTTTTGGTTTTAGTAGCGGCAGTTGTTGGCGTTTTAGTAACAGTTTGGCTTGAAAGAAAAATATCTGCTGCTGCTCAACAAAGAATAGGTCCCGAATATGCAGGAGCGCTTGGTGTCCTCCAACCAATTGCAGATGGTCTTAAGTTACTTGTCAAAGAGGATATTATTCCTGCTAAAGCGGATGGGATTCTCTTCACTGCAGGACCTATTCTAGTTCTTGTCCCAGTTATTCTGTCCTGGTTAATTGTCCCTTTTGGACAAAACCTTTTAATAAGTAATGTCGGTATTGGAATTTTCCTATGGATCGCTTTAAGCAGTATCCAGCCAATTGGACTACTTATGAGCGGATATGCATCAAATAATAAGTATTCTTTATTAGGAGGTTTAAGAGCAGCAGCTCAATCAATAAGTTATGAAATCCCTCTTGCATTATCTGTACTAGCTATCGTACTAATGACAAATTCTCTAAGTACTATTGACATTGTCAATCAACAAAGTGGAGCTGGAATCCTTAGTTGGAATATTTGGAGACAACCAGTCGGTTTTATAGTCTTTTGGATCTGTGCTCTTGCAGAATGTGAGAGACTTCCATTTGACTTACCAGAAGCGGAAGAAGAATTAGTTGCAGGATATCAAACTGAATATGCAGGAATGAAATTCGCATTGTTCTACCTTGGAAGTTACATTAATTTAATCCTTTCAGCTTTATTGGTATCAATACTTTATTTAGGAGGATGGGGTTTTCCTATTCCAGTTGAAATAATAGCTAAGTTTCTAAATTTGCCAATTAATTCTCCATTCATACAAGTTTTCACTGCGTCAATAGGAATTGTAATGACAGTATTAAAAGCATATCTTTTAGTTTTCATTGCAATATTATTGCGTTGGACAACTCCTAGAGTAAGAATAGATCAACTATTAGATCTAGGATGGAAGTTTCTTCTTCCAATTTCTCTTGCTAATCTTTTGATAACTGCAGGATTAAAACTTGCTTTTCCGCAATTCTTTGGTGGTTAAACTTAAGTAAAAATACTTAAATTAAAAATTTATCCACTAAAATGAAATAACTAAGTAAATTCTTCAAAATGAAAAATTTCCTTCAACAAATAAATAGCTATATCAAAGAAGCATTTAATGCTGGCAAATATTTATATAATGGATTATCAGTTACTTTTGATCATCTTCGAAGAAGACCTGTTACTGTTCAATATCCATATGAAAAATTAATACCTTCTGAAAGATATAGAGGGAGGATACATTATGAATTTGATAAATGTATTGCCTGTGAAGTTTGTGTAAGAGTATGTCCTATAAATTTACCAGTTGTTGATTGGGTAATGAATAAAGAAACCAAAAAAAAGGAACTAAGAAATTATTCTATAGATTTTGGAGTTTGTATATTTTGTGGAAATTGTGTCGAATATTGTCCAACTAATTGTCTTTCTATGACAGAAGAATATGAATTAGCTACTTTTGACAGACACAATTTAAATTTTGATAATGTCGCACTTGGTAGGTTACCTACAAACGTCACAACAGATCCTTCAGTTAAACCTCTAAGAGAACTTGCCTATCTTCCTAAAGGTGTCATGGACCCTCATGAAATCCCGGCTTCAGATAC
The DNA here is from genome assembly GCA_003213375.1 of Prochlorococcus sp. AG-424-A03. Classification (GTDB taxonomy): domain Bacteria; phylum Cyanobacteriota; class Cyanobacteriia; order PCC-6307; family Cyanobiaceae; genus Prochlorococcus_A. The sequence continues at coordinate 9,766 of QCNA01000022.1, forward strand.
TAGAGTTGGTAAACTACCAGAAGAAGTCTATGATTGGATGAGGCCAGAATCCAACGAAAATAAAGATAAAGTTTCTAATTCAAACAATTAATTTCCATTAATTTATGTCCATTGCAATAACAACTCAAATCATTTGTTTTACAGTTTTATCTTTAGTTATCCTTATCGGAGCACTTGGTGTTGTATTACTAGAAAGTATTGTTTATTCAGCCTTTCTTCTAGGAGGAGTTTTCATGAGTGTAGCAGGATTATATCTACTTTTAAATGCAAGTTTTGTTGCTGCAGCACAAATTTTAGTTTATGTGGGTGCAGTTAATGTATTGATAATCTTTGCAATAATGCTAGTCAATAAAAAAGAAGATTTAAAGCCCATCAATGACATTAAATCAAGAAGAATCATATCAACATCAATATGTTTAACCCTGCTAAGCCTTTTAATAAGAGTTGACTTGACTAATGTATGGAGCCTATCTAGTCCTCAAAACTCTATTGGAGAAGAATCAACTATCAGAATTGGAGAACATCTATTTAGTGATTATTTACTCCCATTTGAAGTAGCATCAGTTTTACTTTTAATGGCAATGATTGGAGCTATCGTTTTAGCTAGAAGAGATGTAATGAGCAAGGATATTTCTACTGGATTACCTGTTGATCAAGAGTTAATTGAAAAATCATCAGAACCATTACTTACAAATAAAAATTAACCTTTCACCTTTCTTATTATGAGTTTAGAATCAATTCCTATTCAAGCATTTTTAATAGTATCTTCAGCACTATTCTGTATTGGGATTTGGGGATTATTAAATAGCAGAAACGCAGTTAGAGTTCTTATGAGCATTGAGTTAATGCTCAATGCAGTAAATATAAACTTAATGGCGTTTTCTTCCTATGTTGATAATAATTTAATTCAAGGACAAGTTTTTACAATTTTTGTTATTACTGTTGCTGCCGCAGAAGCAGCAGTTGGATTGGCTATCTTATTATCTCTTTATAGGAATAGGGTAACTGTAGATATGGAAAGTTTTAATTTATTAAAATGGTAAATCCACTAAATGAAACTTTCATTAGTGCTTATTATATATCGTTCAGATAGTTCTAGAGCTCAAGAGGCTTCTAAATTCTGTGAAGAAGTCCTCAAAACTAAAAATATAAACTCAAAAAGAATTGAAAGTGATTTTTATAAAGATGAAATTGAAAAATATTTTTCTAATCTAAAATTAAAACCAAATATTGGCATAGTTCTTGGTGGAGATGGAACCTTCCTAAAATGTGCAAATGCTTTAGCTGATTATGATATTCCTTTATTGAGCATTAATATTGGTGGTAATCTGGGTTTTCTTACGCAAGAAAAAGATTTTTTATTTGACAAATCTTTTATTGAAATCCTTGAAAACGAAGAATATAAAATTGACTTTCGTAATAGATTAAATTGTAATGTTTGTATTAATGAATCAAGTTCTGAGAATAAGATTATAAAAAGCTACGATGCCTTAAATGATTTTTATTTTAAATCTGTTGAAGAAGACATTTCTCCCACCAACCAAATACAAATTGAAATAGATAACGAGAAGGTTAATGAATACAAAGGTGATGGATTAATTATATCTACATCTACTGGTTCAACAGCCTACTCAATGGCCGCAGGGGGGCCAATAGTACACCCAAGTATTGATGCAATGATAATTAACCCTATATGCCCGATGAGTTTGGCTAGCAGACCAATTGTCATACCTAATACAAGTAAGGTAATCATAAAACCTGTAAAAAAAAGTAAGGGGGAAATTAAATTATGGAGAGACGGTTCAAAATGTATGACCATTAAAGAAAATTACTATTGTGAGATCAAAAAAGGGCGTTCACCCTGCAAAATAATAAAGTTTAAAAAAAGCACAAGCTACTATAATACCCTAATAAAAAAACTTGATTGGAAAGGTGATTTATCTCAAAAAAATTTCAAAAATTAAATGGCCTTAGAGATAGAAAGAAGATTTCTAATAAAAAATGATAATTGGAAAGAATTCATAAATAAAAAAATTTATATTGAACAAGGATATTTTTCCAAGAGTATAGATGGTTGGATTATTAGGGTAAGGCTTATAGGCAAAAACTCTAAAATTACACTTAAAAAACATATCAAGGGCTTTACCAACTTTGAATTTGAATACTCCATTCCACGAAGCGATGCTGAAATAATAATGTCAAATCTTTCAAATACAATTAAAAAAGATAGATTCTTTCTAGAAATTGAAAAAAAATCTTGGATTATAGATTGCTTTAAAGAAAATAATTATCCACTTGAAATTGCAGAAATTGAACTTTCTAATGAAGAGGAAGATTTATTTCTTCCATCTTTCATTTCAAAAGAAATTACTGGGCTGACCCATTACTCCAACTTCAGTCTCGCTAACAATCCTTTTTCACAGTGGAAAGAAGACTAGTTAACAACTTTCAAAAGTACCTAGCCAAATGAACCACTCATCCTTTATATTTTCTTTATATTTAAGCAAAGTATTTTTTAATTTCTTCAGATGTATGGTCTTTACGACAAAGAAGGTATATTGAGATTTGTTGATTCAGACAAGGATGCTTGTATTGCATATGCTGAACTCTTTGAATTAGGATCTACAAATTATTGTCTAATGGATTTGGCTAATGATACAAAAAAAGTAAAGGGTAATACTAATCTTGATCAGATTCAGGGAGTGTACAACAATTAAATCCATCTCTACAAATCTTGCCGTTGTCCATTGCCCAATTCAAAAGTGCTACTCTGTTTTTAGAACCAGTTTTTGTAAACATATTACTTACATGATTATCAACAGTTCTTTTACTAATAGTTAGTTTTACCGCAATTTCTTGATTTGTAAGCCCATCAGCTACGAGATCAATGATCTCCATCTCTCTTGCTGAGAGCCCCATCATGTCAATGTTGTTTACTTCTTCTTCAACCATTTGCATTTAAACAGTTCCTTTTTTATATTAATTAAGTTTAGCAATCTCAGTACACTTGTTAACCAACTAGAAAACAAAAGCAATTGAAATCAAAACTTCAGCAGACTTTAGAAAAAAATTCTAAGGTAATAACGGCAGAGTTAATGCCGCCAAGAGGTGGAAGCCCCATAAGATCTCTTAAGATAGCACAACTTTTGAAAGATAAGGTACATGCTGTTAACATTACAGATGGAAGTAGAGCTGTAATGAGAATGTGCAGCTTGGCAATGTCCAAACTATTACTGGAAAATGGGATAGAACCAGTAATGCAAATTTCTTGCAGAGATCGTAATAAAATTGCTTTACAATCAGACATTCTGGGGGCAAATGCTTTAGGAATTAGAAACATCTTATGCATTACCGGTGATTCAGTTAAAGCTGGGGATCAACAAGATGCCAAGGCCGTACATGAGTTTGAGTCTGTTAGATTACTTCAACAAATTCAGGCTTTCAATAAAGGAATTGATCCTACTCTGGGAGAACTTTCCGATAAAAAAACATTTATTTTTGCAGGTGCTGCAGCTGATCCAAATTGTGGAAATAAAAGAAGTCTAGAAAATAGAATGAGAAAGAAAAAAGAGGCTGGAGCTGGATTCATACAAACTCAAATGGTTATGGACAAAGAAAATTTGATAGAGTTTTGTGAAAAAATTAGCAAACCTCTTGAAATTCCTGTTATTGCAGGTGTATTCCTATTAAAGTCTTACAAAAACGCTCTCTTTATAAACAAATACGTTCCAGGTGCAAACATCCCTGAAAATATCTTAAATCGTCTTAAAGATGCTAAAGAGCCATTACAAGAAGGCATTAAAATTGCAGCTGAACAAGCTCATGATTTTATGAATATCGCAAATGGTGTTCATCTAATGGCCGTAAAAGCAGAGCATTTAATTCCTGAGATTATTGAAAAAGCTAATCTTAGTCTGGAATATTAATTAAATCAGTACCTAATAATTCTGCCATAGCTTTCTGCTGAGGCGATGGCTCAGTCAAATCAGATCTTCTTGAATCTGCTATTAACCAATCTAAAGATGCATCTTGCAAATCAAAATGATCTCCATTTTTCCCAACACAATATTTACCAAAGACTAACTTATCCATAAGTCTTACGCCTTTACCAATTTTAGAATAATCAAAGATAATTGAGTTATCTATAGTTGCGCCCTCGCAAATACAACAACTTGGTCCAATCATAGAAGGGCCAATTATAGTTGCTCCATCCTCGATCCTAGTCATGCCCCCTATATAAACCGGGCCGGTAATATTAACCTTTTCCCAGTTAGCCGCTACATTCAAGCCGGTAAAAACTCCAGGTTTTATTTCCTTACCTGGTATTTGCACTTGTCTCACTTTACCTTGTAATACATTTCGAATAGCACTCCAATAATCAGGAACTTTTCCAATATCTACCCATTCAAAATCCATTGGTAATGCAAAAAATGGTAAATCCATTTCAACAAGTTTAGGGAAAAGATCAGCTCCAATATCAAATTTCTCTGCTGAAGGTATGTAATTAAAAATTTCAGGTTCGAAAAGATAAATTCCTGTATTTATAGAGTCACTTAAAGCTTGATCAACTGTTGGCTTTTCCTGAAAAGCCTTTATTCTCCCATTTTCATCAGAAACCACGACACCATAACTTGATACTTGATCTTTAGTTACCTTTTTTGTTATTAAGCTCGCAATAGCTCCTTTTTGCTTATGTTTTTTAACAGCTTGAGTTAAATCTAAATCAACTAAAGCATCACCACATAAAACAACAAAAGTCTCATCAAAGAAATTTTGAAAATCCTGAATTTTTTTTAATCCTCCCGCTGATCCTAAAGCATCACCTATTAATTCTCCATCTTCAATTCTTCCTTCAAAACTATAAGCAATTTCTACTCCAAATCTTTGCCCATCCCTAAAATAATTTTCAATTTCTTCAGCCAGATGAGAAACATTTACCATTATTTCCTTAAAATTATGTTCTCTTAAAAGTTCCAATAGAAACTCCATAACAGGTTTTTGCAAAATCGGAATCATCGGTTTAGGAATAACGTGCGTAATAGGCTGAACACGTGTGCCTTTCCCTGCCGCAAGTATCATTGCCTTCATAAATTCAAAACCATTTTTTAAATTATACGTTATTACTATGAAGCTTCTAAGCAGCCGAGGAAGAGGCATTACTTACCTCAAGATTATCTATAGGCAATTGAGCTAAGCCACCATCAGGTATTATTCTTTTAATTTGAATTGGGCCATATAAGGAATTAATTTGTTTAATTTCAATTTTGTTTTCAGATGATAAAAATAACAAAGCCCAAAACACTCCCAAACGGTCTTTATCTAAATCATTTTTTACAACTGTTTGCCATTTTTTGACTAAATATTCAAAATCTGTCCATTGTAATGCTTTTTCCCATCCTTCAATAAATTTCCCTAATGCTTTAGTGGTTTCTGGAAGTTTCTCGCGATGCGCTAATGACTTTACTTGAGAAATTAAAGCCCTATCAGAATATTTTTTATTTCTTTTTCTCTTCATAAGCAAAAGATCTTGGGTTTCTATAACTTCTGCTATGGACTCTAACTGACTTACAAGTTCTCCCAATGTTGTTGTACGTTTAAGAATTGGTTGTGCAATTGATCTTCTCCTTAGATATTTTTCGGGATATTTCGGAATATCAAATTCTTTATCAATCCAATCTTGATTATCCAAATCAAATTCATCTTCAAAATCGGAAGAATTTTCTTGGAAAACATCAGCTTCCAAAACCTCAGCCTTAAGATTAACTAGTACGGAAGCCGCAAAAAATGCTTCACTGGTCTCAGCTAAATCCTTCTGATATGAGATTTGACTATTTGAAGACTGATTAAAAGTATGTGAGTATTCCTCTAAAAAACTATCAATTACACTTATTACATCAATATCCCATGGATCAAGCTCCCCTTTACCTGCGGCGTCTTGAAGGAACTTAATTAACAATCTAGGGCCTAATTGTTGCCTATCAATAGGATTGAAATAAGATATTTTGAGATAGATAATATCTACTCACAAGATATCTTTTAATTTATTTAATGCCAAACAATATTGAGTTAATTTAAAAATTTATATTGTTGGAGCTTTTAAGATGTCATTTGTTTTAGTTCCTGAAAAAATATTTGTTTTCACAGCACCTTTAACTGCATTTAAATCTCGATCGACCAAATTATTGATAGATGCAATGTAACTTTCAGTTATTAATCTTGGATATAAACCTATTCCAATAATGGGTAAAAGTAAACAGGCAATAATATAAACTTCCCTTGGCTCTGCATCTATAAGTTTTCGTTCTTCAATTAATTTAGGATTTTCTTTACCAAAGAAAATTTCTCTTAACATTGAAAGTAGATAAATAGGAGTAAGTATTACACCGATAGCTGCTAAAGAGGCCATGACTACCCTAAACGGTAGTGTATACACTTCATCAGTCACAAATCCTGTAAATACCATCAATTCGGAAACAAATCCACTCATACCAGGTAAAGCCAGGGAAGCCAGGGAGCAAGCAGTCCATAGGGCAAACATGATTCTCATTTTTTGTCCTACACCACTCATTTCATCAAGTTTAAGAGTCTTTGTTCTGTCATAGGTAGCACCAACAAGAAAAAATAAACTTGCACCGATTAATCCATGACTAACCATTTGCAGCATAGCTCCGCTTGTTCCAAGGCTACTAAAACTCCCTATTCCAATAAGAACGAAACCCATATGACTTATCGAACTGTATGCAATTTTTCTTTTAAGATTTCTTTGAGCAAAAGAAGTTAATGCAGCATAAATTATGTTGACTACACCTAGAACTATTAATAATGGGGCAAATTGAGCATGAGCAACGGGTAATAATTGTGCATTAAATCTTAGAAGAGCATATCCTCCCATCTTTAATAAAATACCTGCTAGAAGCATATGAACTGGAGCTGTAGCCTCTCCATGAGCATCTGGAAGCCAAGTATGAAGGGGCACTATTGGAAGTTTCACACCAAATGCAATTAAAAGCCCTACATAACATAATATTTGGAATTTTTGACTAAAATCTTGAGCTGCCAAGTGAGAAAATTCAAAGTTAGGAATTTCTGTACCATAGAAACCCATTGCTAACGCTGCAAGAAGAATGAAGATAGAACTACCGGCTGTATAAATAATGAATTTTGTTGCTGCATATTGTCGATTTTTGCCACCCCATATAGCCAGTAATAAATAAACGGGAATTAACTCAAGTTCCCAAGTTAGAAAGAATAGAAGCATATCTTGTACAGCAAAAACAGCTATTTGACCACCATCCATAACCAATATCAAAAAGAAAAATAACTTTGGTTTAAACTTGACTGGCCATGCGGCAAGAACTGCTAAAGCAGTTATAAAACTAGTCAATAATATTAAAGGCATAGACATACCATCAGCCCCAACAGACCAAGTAAGACCTAAATCAGGGAGCCAACTAATATTTTCTTTAAGTTGAACATTTTCATTACTAATATCAAATCCATTTATATATGAACCTACAGTTATTAAAAAAGTAATTAATGCAATAGACAATGCAAACCATCTTACCTCTTTGCCATCACCTTTATCTGGGAAAAAAGGTATTACAAATGCACTACCAATTGGGAATAAAATTGAAGCAGATAACCAAGGAAAATTAGACAATCCAGCTCCCAAAGTTCCCAACATTTGTGTCGCAAAATGTGTATAAAAATAAGTACTCAATTTAATAAGAAATTTATCTTAAATAAAGTCTAGAAATTTTCTGTATTTTTTCACCCCAATAGACAGTGAAGACACACAATTGTAATTAAGAAGCTTGAGGAGATTGAAAACCAAATATAGCTACTAGTAAAATTACACCTCCAAAAACAATAAGCGCATAAAATTGAGCCCTACCAGTCTCAAAATATTTTAAACCTTCTCCACTTCCTAAAGTTACAAGTCCTGTAAGATTTACAACGCCATCAACAACCTTAGAATCAACTTCTAAAACTTCCTTAGCAAGTTTTCTACTACCCTTTACAAAAAGTTTTTCATTAATATCATCAAGGTACCATTTATTTGATAAAAATCGGTTGATGCTTGGAAACTTTTCGGCAAATAAAACTGTTAAATTAATTTTTTTCACAAAATATGCCTGATAAGCAATAATGATTCCAGCTGATGCAATAAGTACTGACGCAAGTGCTAAAGGCAAAAATTCTTTTAATTCGAAGGCTTTTGCAGCAGTCTCTGCTTCTTCAGGATCTAGTAAATTTGCAATTTTGCTATCCCATGGAAGTCCCATAAAACCGATTATTACAGACGGTACAGCAAGAAATACCAAGGGAAATGTCATTGACCAGGGTGACTCATGAATGGAGCCATGTTCTTCATGCTCTTCTTCATTTTCATCATCTAGGTTTGTTTTGGAGGCTATTAGAAGCTCTTTTTGCAATTCTTTATTCTCCCCTCTGAAATCTCCTTCAAATGTCAAGAAATATAGCCTAAACATATAGAAAGCAGTCATACCTGCTGTTAGAAGTCCTACAAACCAAAAAGCTGGAAATGATATAAAAGCATTTCCGAGTATCTCGTCTTTACTCCAAAAACCTGCCAATGGAGGAATTCCACTAATTGCTACACAACCTATTAAAAATGTTGTTGCTGTATATGGCATTTTTTTTCGTAAACCACCCATCAATCTCATATCTTGAGCTAATACAGGCTGATGGCCAACTACTTCTTCCATAGCATGTATTACTGAACCAGATCCCAAAAATAGCATTGCTTTAAAGCAAGCATGAGTGACTAAATGAAAAATTCCTGCTACAGGTGCTCCACAACCCATTGCGAGCATCATATAACCAAGTTGAGAAACTGTGCTATACGCTAAACCTTTTTTTAAATCCATTTGGGTCAAAGCTATAGAGGCTCCTAAAAAGCAAGTAATGGTGCCAACCAAAGCGATAATGAACTGAATAGAGGGAAATATTGAATACAAAGGTTGAAGTCTTGCTACAAGAAATATTCCTGCTGCAACCATTGTTGCAGCATGGATAAGTGCAGATATAGGAGTCGGGCCTTCCATCGCATCAGGCAACCATACATGAAGAGGAAATTGAGCAGATTTTGCCATTGGTCCTAAAAAAACTAAAAAACAAAGTAGTAAAGCCGCCCAAATGGGTATCGAATTGTCAGCTATTGATTTAGAAATTCCAGTAGCTATTTCATTAAAATCAAAACTATTTGTTGCCCAAAATA
>QCNA01000023.1 GCA_003213375.1 Prochlorococcus sp. AG-424-A03
TTTGTTGATGTAGGAAGTGATTTAGGATCTCAAAATGATGTTCCAGGGAAACCTGGTAAATTATTACAGAAATCTGGTTCAGGTTATTCGCTTGGAGGAGGGGTTGGAGTAAAAACGCCAATTGGGCCATTAAGATTAGATGTTGCTAGTAAGGACCTAAGTGGAGATTGGAGATATACACTTGGAGTTGGATGGAAGTTTTAAGTGTTTTCTTGGCCTACTAATTATGATTTCTGCTATACCTTGGCTGGTGTTATCTCCAGAGAAGGTATAGGCCTTCATAGTGGAGAAAAAACAAGAGTTAAGATTTCTCCTTACGAAAAAGAAGGATATTATGTCTCTTTCAAGGATAAACCTGGCCAGATTTTTAAGTTAACTCAGGATTTAATTGGAAGTACCATGCTTTGTACGGCAGTTAAATTGGGAGGGCGAAATTTATATACTATTGAGCATTTACTATCATCAATGGCTGGGTGTGGGTTAAGTTATATTCATATTGAGGTTGATGGGAAAGAGATTCCTCTTTTAGATGGATCAGCAATCCAGTGGGTTAAAGATTTTGAAGAAGTAGGCATAAAAAAGGCACCTAGACCAGATAATTTCTTTCAAGAGATTAATAAATCAATAATTTTAAATAAAGAAGGCTCAGTAATAGCAGCAACCCCTTCTAAAAAAACTACAATTATATCCACAATAAATTTTGCCTATAAAGCAATTGGAAATCAAACTTTTGTAATTGACTTAAATCCAAAAAATTTTGTTGAAATGATTGCTCCTGCTAGAACATTTGGTTTTAAAGATCAATTTCAAGAGTTAAGTGAACTTGGATTAATAAAAGGTGGAAGTTTGGAAAATGCCCTTGTTTGTGACGGTGATAAATGGGTTAATCCACCATTAAGATTTGATAATGAACCAATAAGACATAAAATTTTAGACCTAATTGGGGACTTGGCTTTGGTAGGGTTACCTAAGGCTCAAATTTTAGTTTATAAAGGATCACATTCTTTAAATGCTTTATTGGCCTCATCGCTAAAAAATTAACTTTATCTTTAATTGTTTTGGAAAAGAAATTATCCAGTAAAAATAATCAACTTTCCTCTGAGCACATACTAGGTTTGTTACCTCACAGATATCCTTTCGCACTTGTGGACAAAGTCATAGAGCACATCCCTGGGGAGAAAGCAGTTGCAGTAAAAAATGTAACTATAAATGAGCCTCAATTTCAGGGGCATTTTCCTGAGAGACCCTTGATGCCAGGGGTTCTTATTGTTGAATCAATGGCTCAAGTTGGTGGAATAATTGTAACGCAAATGCCTGATCTTCCTAAAGGACTTTTCGTTTTTGCTGGAATAAATAATGTTAAATTCAGAAAACCAGTTGTGCCAGGAGATCAATTAATAATTTCTTGTGAATTATTGTCTATTAAAAGACAAAGATTTGGGAAGGTTAAGGGTGAGGCGCACGTTGATGGGAAGTTGGTTTGTGCTGGAGAATTAATGTTTTCATTAGTTGATTAGGGATATGGATCATAAAAATAATGAATTTAACTCAAGATTTAGTGGCGTAAAAGTGCACCCTCATGCTTTTGTTGATCCAAGTGCCGAATTACATGATGGGGTTATTGTCTCTCAAGGAGCTATTATCGGTCCTGATGTGACTATCGGGAAAGGAACCGAAATAGGCCCGAATGCTGTTATTTCAGGAAGAACTCAAATTGGTATTAACAATAAAGTTTTCCCGAGTGTTTTTATAGGTCTTGATCCTCAGGATCTTAAATATAAAGGGGCCCATACTGAAGTAATTATTGGAGATAATAATACTTTTAGAGAATGTGTAACTATTAATAAGGCAACTGATGAAGGCGAAAAAACAATTATTGGAAATAATAATTTGTTGATGGCTTACACTCACATCGGCCATAATTGTGAACTTGGTAGTAGGATAGTTTTATCAAATAGTGTTCAAGTTGCAGGCCATGTAAAGATTGAAGATAAAGCTATTATTGGCGGTTGTTTAGGTATTCATCAGTTTGTACATATTGGATATTTAGCAATGATTGGAGGGATGACTAGAGTAGATAGAGATGTACCTCCTTTCTGCTTGGCCGAAGGGCATCCAGGAAGATTGAGAGGTTTAAATAGGATTGGAATTAAGAGAAGTGGTTTGATGGAAAATAAAGATTTTGACTTAAAATTACTCCAAAATAATTGGAATCTACTTTTTAAATCTAATGATGCGATTTCAAATTCATTAGAAAAAGTAATGAAAGGAGAATTAGATATTTCATCTTCAAAATTATGTAATTTCTTAAAAGAGTCAATATCTAAAGAAAGACGAGGACCAATGCCTATAGTGAATTTATGAATAAAAAGATATTTATAAGTACTGGAGAGGTCTCTGGAGATTTGCACGGAAGTTTGTTATCAAAAGCATTATTAGAGGAATCTAAAAAAAAATCGATAGATTTAGAAATTTGTGGATTAGGTGGGGAAAAGATGAAGAAAGAAGGTGTAAAAATTCTTCAAGATACTACATCAATTAGTGCAATAGGAATTTGGGAAGCTTTACCTCTTATTCTTCCAACAATAAGAATTCAAAAAAGATTTTATAAATTACTAAAAAAATATCCTCCAGATTGCTTAATTCTTATTGACTATATGGGACCCAATATAAAAATTGGAACAAAATTAAAAAGATCGAAAACTAAAATCCCAATTTTTTACTATATTGCTCCTCAAGAGTGGGCTTGGAGGGTTGGCAATAACACTACAACAAATCTAATAAAATTTTCTGATAAAATTTTCGCGATTTTTAAGAAAGAAGCGGCATTTTATAAAAAGAGAGGCGGAAATGTTTTGTGGGTTGGACATCCAATGATTGATTTGACAAAAAAACTTCCTCTAAAGAAGGATGCCAGAACTATTCTTAACCTTCGCCCTAATCAAAATATCTTGCTTTTGATGCCAGCATCAAGACCTCAAGAATTACGATATGTATTACCTACTTTTATGAAAGCGGCTAAAAAATTACAACAAAAATATCCAAGCTTGGTTGTCTATATTCCCTCCTGTCGGAGTTCTTTTGATGAAATATTTAAAAAAGCCTTTAGGAAATATCAAGTTAAAGGACATGTGATTTCTCAAAAGGATAGTACAAAATTAAAGCCTTATATTTATTCGCTCACTAAAATTGCTTTTTGCAAATCTGGGACAGTTAATATGGAATTAGCTTTATATGGGATACCGCAGATTGTTGGTTATAGAGTCAGTAGGGTAACTGCTTTTATCGCTAAAAAAATTCTCAATTTCAAAGTAAGATTTATTTCCCCTGTAAATTTGTTAGTTAACAAATCAATAATACCTGAGTTTGTTCAGAAAGAGTTTAATGAAAAGAAAATCTTCTATAAATCTTGTAGGATTCTTGAGGGGAAATCAGAAAAAATAAAAATAAAAAAAGGTTATGCTTTTTTAAAAAAAGAATTAGGTGAAGAGGGCGTAGTCCAGAGAGCTGCTAAAGAGATTATTAATTCTATTATTTGAACTTTATAATAAAAAAATGAAATATTTTTTACCTTTAATAATTGCTCTTTCATTGTTTATCAATCCTGTAAACGCTTTTGCAGAGGAATTGATTCTTGCAGGAGGTTGTTTTTGGTGTTTAGAACATGATTTAGAGTCATTAAGGGGAATAAATTTTGTACAAAGTGGTTATTCAGGTGGAGATTTACTAAATCCAAACTACGAAAATCATGAAGGACATCAGGAAGTGGTTTTGGTGGACTATGATTCCCAATTGGTAACTTTACCCGAGATCCTTAGGCTTTATTTTAGAAATATTGATCCTCTAGACGGCAAGGGTCAATTTTGTGATCGTGGCGATTCTTATAGGCCAGTCATCTTTTTCAAAGATGAAATGGAGGAAAGTGATGCAAAAAATGCAATTCTTTCGGCCTCTAATGAATTGCGAGTGCCATTAGAAAAAATATCTGTAGAGCTAAAATTAGAAGGTAAATTTTGGTTAGCTGAAGAATATCATCAGGATTTTGCTGAGAGAAATGAATTAAAATATAAGTTCTATAGATTCTCATGTGGGAGAGATCAGAGATTGGATAAATTATGGGGGGATAACGCTAGATCAATAAATCTTTGGACTGAATGATTTTAAATATAGCTATTTATTTTTAATCCATTGAACAAGAGTTTTAACTCCAAAACCGGTTGCACCTGATGGGTTTGTTCCCTTATTCTTATCAGTCCAACAAGTCCCAGCAATATCTATATGAGCCCATTTAATCTCTTTATCAAAGAATTCCTCTAAAAACAAAGCAGCAGTTATTGACCCACCTGCTCTAGGACCTGTATTTTTCATGTCAGCTATATGAGACTTTAACCCTTCTTTATAAGATTTTTGTAAAGGCATTTGCCATAATTCTTCTCCAGACTGGGCTGATGCAGCTTTTAGGTCATTTGCCAGAGCATCATTATTACTCCAGAATCCAGCTATATCATTTCCTAATGCAACAACAATAGCTCCTGTTAAAGTGGCGAGATCTATTATTGAATCCGGGTTTAAATTTGATGCGTAAGTTAAAGCATCAGCTAATGTGAGTCTACCCTCTGCATCAGTGTTATTTATTTCAATTGTCTTACCATTAGATGCTTTAACTACATCCCCAGGATGTACTGCAGATCCATTTATCATGTTTTCGCAAGATGCCACAATAAAATGAATTTCTAATCCCTTTGGTTTTATTGCCCCAAGTGCTTTTGCTGCTCCTAAAACTGCTGCGCTTCCGCCCATATCATATTTCATCATTTCAATTTGAGAGGCTCCCACTTTCAGATTGTATCCTCCAGAATCAAAGGTTAAACCCTTCCCAACAAGCGCAATCTTTTCTTTTATAGGCCCCTCTGACTTTAAAGTAAGATGTATAAATTTAGGATCTAGATCAGATCCTTTTGCTACAGCTAAATATGCACCCATCCCTAAATCTTCACAATCTTTTGCCTCTAAAATTTTTACTCCCAAACCATGATCTTTAGCTATTTTAGAAGCCTGTATAGACATTTCCTGAGGAGTAAGGCTATTTGGAGGGGCGGCTACAAGTCTTCTTGCTAGTTCTACACCTTCACATATTTGTGCTGTCTCTTCAAAGCTAATATTTTCAAATTTTTTCAAATTCAAAAACTCTATTTCTTTAAGAACTTTCTTTTCATCTTTTTTCTTATTGAATCTATTGTCCTTATAGGCTGATAATCTGACTGACTCTGCTAATTGATTTATTTCTAGTTGTGAATTAATAAATTCCCAAGGTAGCAAGATGCTCATTTTTTCATTTTTATCAACAGTTTTCCTAACTAGATTTCCTATAGAGTTTTCTATATCACTTTTATTTAGGTCTTTTGATTTGCCAAGACCAACTATGAATAAAGTTTCTAATTTTTGATCTAAAAATTCAAAGCTTAAAGTTTTTCCTTTTTCTCCTTTAAATTTTTTTTGAGTAAGTTTTTTTAGTAATAATTTTGGGTCAATAACAAATTTTATGTTTTCAAGTTGGCTTGCAATTTCTTCCTCAAAAACTCCAAAAATTAATGAAGCACCTTGCCATTTATCTAGATTTTTTTGGAATGTGGAAAATTGCATTTGTAAAAACGTTTTAATTAACTTTTAATTGTTTGTGAAAGTAGTTGCCCACTTATCTCGAGTTTCTTTATTAAAAGGGGGTAACCATAAATATATCAGTTGCTGTTCTAATTTACGTCTTAATTTTACTTGTTTAGGTACATCTAAGAAGAAACGAATATCTTGGTGACTTGAGAGTTTGTTATGAGCTAGGGCCTCTTTATAGTTCATGAGGTAATTTTTACAGTCATGTTCTCCCTTCCATCTTTTATTTGCTGAATTTGTTTCTCCTATATAAAGGATTATTTTAGAACTCTCCATCGAGTCAATTACAAAATACATTGCTGGCCCATTGTGTATATATTGATTGGTTCTCCAAAAGTTCAATGATAATGGCTGCAAGGAAAACGGATCAATTTTTCTTTCATCGGAAATTGTATTTATAGGAAGACTTGTTTGGTACAAAGTTTTATTGTGAGTATCTTTTGAAATTTTGAATTGGTGATTATATATTCTATCCCTCCATTCAGTTAGGATTTCGCCTTTGATTTTTAGATTATTTGAGTGTTGAAAATTTATTGATGTATTTACATTTGAACCAAATAATTCAAATTGTCTATTTTGGTTTGAAATATTATTTACGTTAAATTTTTCCAACATTTATAAAACATGTTTACTAAATTTAATTCTGAAAAAATATAAATCAAAGAATTATTTATAAACTAAAATTTATTAATCTTCTAATCAATTTAAAAGATTCTTGTTATCTTGTAATTGAGCCTTAATCTGCGAAGTAAAAAAAATAGAAATGGGATTCTTTGAGTCAGACATCGTTCAAGAAGAAGCTAAAAAGCTTTTTACAGATTACCAAGAACTTATGAAACTTGGATCTGATTATGGAAAATTTGACAGAGAAGGAAAAAAAATGTTTATAAAAAAAATGGAATCTCTTATGGATCGTTACAAGGTTTTTATGAAGAGATTTGAATTGTCTGAAGATTTTCAAGCAAAAATGACAGTAGAACAATTAAAGACACAGTTAAGTCAATTTGGGATTACTCCTGATCAAATGTTCGATCAAATGAATAAAACCTTAATAAGAATGAAGGATGAACTTGATAAAACTTCTTAAAGTTAACGGTTAAAGCTTCATGACAGATAATTTAAAATTGCCATCATGGCTGTCAAGAGGAATAGAAGAATATTTTCCAATTAAGGGAACAAATCAAACCTTTTTGGAGATAATTGATAATGCGAAAAAAAATAATAAAAAATTAAGGGTTAAACTCGGCATCGATCCAACTGGAACCGATATTCATCTTGGGCACAGCATATTGTTTAAAAAACTTAGGGCATTCCAAGATAATGGACATATTGCAGTTTTAATTATTGGGGATTTTACTGCTCAAATTGGGGATCCAACCGGAAAAAATAAAACAAGAGTTCAGTTATCGGAAAAACAAGTTAAGGATAATGCAAAAACATACTTAACCCAACTAGGGATGGGAAAGCCAGCCAATGAATCTATTTTAGATTTTGATGCAAAAGATAGAATAGAAATTAGATATAACAGTGAATGGTTAAAAGGATTAAATCTTAATACCATAAT
Organism: Prochlorococcus sp. AG-424-A03; assembly: GCA_003213375.1. Lineage (GTDB taxonomy): Bacteria > Cyanobacteriota > Cyanobacteriia > PCC-6307 > Cyanobiaceae > Prochlorococcus_A. The sequence continues at coordinate 7,232 of QCNA01000023.1, forward strand.
TGACTTAATGGGGAGTGCAACAGTTAGTCAAATGCTAGCTAAGGAAGAATTTAATAAAAGGTACATTGCACAAGTTCCAATTTCTTTGCATGAATTCTTATATCCTCTATTACAAGGTTACGATTCGGTAGTTGTTCAATCGGATATTGAGCTTGGAGGCACAGATCAGAAATTTAATATTGCAATAGGAAGAGACCTTCAAAGGCATTTTAAACAAGATCCTCAATTTGGTGTTCTGCTGCCAATTTTGACAGGTTTAGATGGAGTTAAGAAGATGAGTAAATCTGAGTTTAACACCGTCGGTTTAACTGAAGATCCTCTTTCAATGTATTCAAAATTAGAAAAAGTACCCGATAATATAATACCAACCTATTTCGAATTACTTACTGAATTAGATTTAAGTTTTCTGGAAAACTCAAATCCTCGTGAATTGCAGAGAAGAATGGCTTTCGAAGTTACTACTTTATTCCATGGGGCCGAAGAAGCATTAAAGGCACAATCAAACTGCGAAAAATTATTCTTTGGACAGAAAGAAAAAGTTGGAGAAATTCCAGAGATTTCTTTAAAAGAAGTAGTTTTTCCAGTAAAGTTTTTCTACTTATTAAGTGCTCTAAAACTTTTCAAATCTAGCAGCGAATCCAAAAGATCTATTAAAGGTGGGGGTGTAAAAATTGATAGTCAAAAAGTAATAAATCCTGATTTAGTTTTTAATTCAAAAAATGATTTGGAAGGAAAAATTTTGCAAATTGGAAAAAAAATAATTAAGAGGTTTAAAAACTGAAAATTGATGAATAACAGATTTAATTCAGAAGATAAAATAATATTGGCAATTGATGGATTAGATGTAAGTCAAGCAAAATTACTTTTGGAAAAATGTCCTAATATTAAGTGGGTTAAAGTTGGTTTAGAACTTTTTGTTAGGGAAGGTCCAAGAGTTATTGAAATATTAAAAGGTTTAAATAAAAAAATTTTTTTAGACTTAAAATTTCATGATATTCCAAATACCATGCGTGCAGCATGTTTCCAAGTTTCAAAATTAGGGGTTGATATAATTTCTATTCATGCTTCAGCAGGTTTAAAAGCTCTTAAGGATTCGAAAAAAGCATCTTTAGAAGGAGCCACCTCAGTCAGTGTAAAACCTCCTTTGGTTGTAGGAATAACTGTTTTAACAAGCTTTTCTCTTAAAGATTTCCAAACTGATCTTGATAGGAATAATTCAATTGAAGAAAATGTATTGAGACTTGCAAAGTTGTCTTTTGATGCCGGATTAGATGGATGTGTTTGTTCCCCTTGGGAGGTAAAAATGTTGAGATCTATTTATAAGGATAATTTTGAATTTATTACACCAGGTATCAGATTAAATATTGACAATAAAGATGATCAAAATAGAATTATGACTCCCTATGAAGCTATAGATAATGGCGCCTCTAAGTTGGTCATTGGAAGATCAATTTCAAAAGCTATAGATCCTAATAAAGCTCTAATAGAAATATTTAAATCTATTGATTCTGATTAATTTTGGATTCTTCTCCCTTAAGCAATCTTGTAATGTTTGTTCTATGTTTCCAGATTACTAATAATGCAACAATTAAACTTATAAAAAAGTATGAATGCATAAATTTACCTAGGTAAAAAAACATAAAAATAGGAAGTAAGATTGCAGCTGAAATACTTGATAAAGAAACAAATTTAGTTTTTGTTAGGACTATTAAAAAAATGCCAAGAGATGCGAGTCCAACTTTCCAAGAAAGAGCTAAAAACATACCTAATCCAGTTGCAACAGCTTTCCCTCCTTTACCTTTAAGCCATATTGGCCAAATATGTCCTGAGATAGCGGATATCCCTGCTAAAACTTCTATTAATCCTTGATCTGTGTAATATTGAGCAATTTTTACTGCAATAAGGCCTTTCCCAACGTCAATGATAAATACAAAAAGTGCTGGCCATTTCCCAACATTTCTTAAGACATTTGTGGCACCTGTAGATCCAGAACCTATAGTTCTTAGATCTATATTTTTGAGATATTTTCCAATTAAAAAACCTGTCGGGAGTGATCCTAAAAGATAACTTGCAAAAATTATTAAGATATTCATAAAGCTTAGTTTAGTTCAAGATCATCGTAAATTTCATTATCTGAACCAGCAAATGCAACCCATAATGGGAATTGAAGTATTGGAATTTCAACAGAGGTTTCTGCTGCATCAATGATAATAAATGGCAATTCTTTATTTGCTTCTAATCTATCAGCTCTCTCGATGACACCTTCAGGCCTTTCAAAAAGAACAATCCCGCTATTAGGTCCAAAGTCATCCCTTGTTAGACCAAGTGAATCTTGAAGAATTCTTCTCCATTCACCTAATCTTTCAGGCTGCGAAGCTAAAATAAGAGTCTGAAATTGATCTCCATATAATTCGCCAAGAATAGATATTAAGCCAGCTGATAACAAGGCATTTTTTTGTCGAGATCCTCTACTTTCAAGAGAACCTCTTCCGCCCATGTTAAAGAACCAATCATCCATTATTTCTATATCTGAGGAATCAAGACTCCGTCTTAATTTCCAAGGTTCTGCATAAAAGTCGGGTTGTTCTGTGAAACTTGAAAAGCAACTTTTTATAATCTCTTCATCTGGCTTAAATGTCTCGGAAAGAGCAGGAACATTAACTACATTATTTTTGCTAATATCTTGCTTTTTCTCATCAAGGGGGGAAGGCTTTACGATTATTGGTTGAGCAACTAATTCAAGTTTCTCTACATTTTGTGAAAGATTCTGCAATGCTCCAGTTAAGTACTCTTGAAAGCCTTTAACTCTTTTAGCAATATTATCTGACTGTCCTTTAAAATTAGACTCAATATCTTTTTCTATTTCATTTTTTTTTGTTTCTAACTCTTTTATTTCTTTAACTAAAGAATCTTTTTTTAAAAGGAGATCTCTAAAAATTTCATTAGAAATTTCATCAAAAGATTTAGTTGATTTATCGTTTTTCGGTGCAATTTTTTTATTTTGAGTTGTATTTTTCTTACTAATTTGTTTTGTTTTATCATCTGAAATTGACTTATCTATTTTTAATTCCTTTTCAGGATTATTGTCGGAAATTTCTGTATTGGTCATTTAAATAATTTTGATGATTAGGCAAAGTCTGAATTTTAAGAATTTTTAATTTCCAGGGAGTCAACTTTTTTTATGAGCTCATCTTTTAATTGCTTTGGATTAAATAAAATTGGTAATAAATGAGGACTGGACTTTTCTCTAAAATAGAAAATACCTGGGATTACAGGGAAAAAGAATTTCCATGATATCCAGTTCTTGAATGGAAAAGTTCTAATCTCTTTTCCTAATTGTAAAACGATAAAATCATCATTTGTTATTTTTATTCTTAAGGTGAATGACTGAAGTAATAAAAAAAAGCTAAAAGAAGCAAAAACTATTGTTGGCAAAGAACCAATATTCAAAAACAAAAGCATAAAACTTAAAACTATTAGAATGATTGGCAACTGAAATGAAGGAGATATTATTACTGGCTCCTCTTTTTTTGATTTAGTATTAAACATAGAATCATCCAAATAAAATTTGCGTTAGTAATACATCCATTAAAGATACAGTAACGAGAGTCATTACAACTGCACCTGTTGTACTTGTTCCAACTTCTTTTGGACCTCCTTTAGTTGTAAGTCCATATCCACAAGCAATAATTGAAATAAGTAATCCGAACACTACAGATTTTATTAACATTGAAGTTAAGTCTGTACTGGTTAAACTCACATTACCTGATCTTACAGATGTCCAAAAAACTATTGGAGGAACTTTATAAAAAATTGTGCTCCAAATTTGTCCACTCCATAAAGCTACAGATAAAAACAAAAGACACTGTATTGGAGACATTATTACCATCGATAGTAACCTTGGGACTACTAAATATTGGACTGGTTCGGTCCTTAACATAGTTATTGCCTCAATTTGTTCTGTGACTTTCATAGTGCCCAGTTGGGCAGCATAGGCAGTGGCAACCTTCCCAGTCATTAAAGTAGCAGTTAGAAGAGGAGCCATTTCTCTTGCCATGCCTACTGCTAATAAACCTCCAATTTCACTTGAAACCCCCATACTTGTAAGTTGTGATGCAACTTGAATATTAAAAACTGTACCTGCGGCAATTCCTGTAATTAATACAATTAATAAACTTCCAGGACCTGACTCCATAAGTTGGTCAAAGAGATCATTTTTGGAAATTTTACCCTTGAAGATAAAATTAATTGCTTGTCCGCCAATGACTAGGCTGCTTAGAAGTCTTTTGAAAAAATTAAGGTAATACATATCTTTATATTAGTTTGTGATTAATTTTCGATCCCATTTTCTCATGATTAAAAGACCAATTATTACCAATATTGAGGGTATAAAACCAATACATAATCTAATAGTTAATTGTGCTGAGTAGCATTGTTCAATAATATTAAGACCATCTTTATCAACAATGCATGATTGATAACCTGATAAATACAATAAAAATCCTAATAATTGAACACTAAAAGCGATACCTATCTTCTGAATAAGTACCATCCAAGCAGTATATAATCCTGCTGGTTTCTCTGGGTCTTCGTCTATTGCATCAGGAAGTAGTGACCAAGGGATAAGAAAAGCGGTTGAAGCTCCAATGCCAATAAGACAGATTATGAAAATTAAAAGAATGAACAGAAATATGTTGCTGGCATTTAGGAATAAACTATCTCCAACTCCTGAAATTTTTGATAATGAAGGTAAAAATAAAGCTGCTGTACATGAAATAATCCACATAATCGCTCCATAGTTTAAAGCTGAAATCCTGTTCAATTTATTTGATACTTTGGTCCATATTTGTAAACCCACTAAAGCGCTAATTTGGAAAGGTATCGGGACCCACTTCGCAATATATGTTGGTACATTCAGTACATCCTCTACATAGATTAAAGCTACTGTTTGCATTAATTGTAAGGCGCACCAGAGAAGAATATAGAGCGTAATAACTTTTAGAAATTTTTTATTTCTGAAGATCCTTTTGAATTGAAGTGTTATAGCTTCAACTTTCCCTGAAGGTCTTCTTGCTTTTTTTGCGAATGGTGCTAATCCCCAACAAGAAATTAATGTTGCAGCAACAGCAATACATCCGCTTATTTTACCCATTAAAAAATATTCATTATTTGCAGATCCTTCGGAACCTAATACAACTCCAGCAATTATTAAACCAGTTAGTCCTGCGATTATTGAGCCAGTAAATCTAGATGCGTTTAGTCTTGTTCTTATTGCTGTTTTTTCAGAAATTTCGGTAGATAGAGCTGCAAAAGGAAGATTAATACTTGTATAAGCAGTCATTACGATTATAGAAATTATGGCATAGTAAATAGTCTTGGTTAGCACTGAACCAGTGGGTGTCCACCATATCGCAGCTAAAGAGAAACCAAGAGGAACAGATGCTGCTAACATCCAAGGGATTCTAGGCCCCCATCTTGATTTAGTTCGATCACTTAACCATCCAATTAAGGGATCATTTACTGCATCCCATATCTTTATTAACATTAATAATGATCCTGCAATTATTACTGGTAAACCTGCAGAAATAAAAAATTTGAAAAGAAAAAAACCAAATTGTGTCGCGACTAAACCTGTGCCTGCATCCCCTAGTCCATAAGAGATCATTAATCTTGTTGTTGATCTAGAAATATTTTTTTTCGAGTGTGAATTTTCCAATCTTTTTACTTTGTTTATTGTTTGATAATATATTATTGCAATGGTAATTCTATTACTTAATGCGGGCGTGGTTTAGTGGTAAAACCTCAGCCTTCCAAGCTGAAGATGCGGGTTCGATTCCCGCCGCCCGCTTTTAGAATAAATTATTTTTTGCCCCAAATACTTCTTCTGAAATGATTAGTAAAGAGCTTCTACTCTTTATTGAAACAGATTTTTGATTGATAGTTAAGGGTTCAAAAATCTCAGACATGCTAGTGTCAATAACTTTTAACCAATTATATTTACATTTCGGCAAGGGGAAATCGATACTTTTTGAATATGCATTTAAACCTATCCAGACCAGCGGATTAGTATTGTCTTTGTTAATACTAAAGGCAACTGTGTGAGACCAACTACTCCAATCGGGGCTATCTAACTTTGTTCCATGCCAATGATATGTTGGAATATTTTCATTGGTTTGATTATTAGGGAAGAATGATGGATTGAAAATGTTTATTAGGTTTTTTCGGATTTTTATGACGTATTTAAAATATTCTAATAATTCCAAATCTTGTTGACCATGTTCCCAATTCATCCAGCCCAATAAATTATTTTGGCACCAAGAATTATTGTTCCCGCCTTGTGATCTTCCTATCTCATCACCCATAAGTATCATTGGAACACCTCTAGAGATAAGTAAACTTAGAATAAGATTTTTTTGTTGTCTTTTTCTTAGATCATTGATTATTAAGTTCGTTGTTGGTCCCTCAGTACCATGATTCCAAGAATTGTTATGGTTATCTCCATCTCTATTTTGTTCTCTATTGGAAAAATTATGTTTTCTATTGAAAGTTACTAAGTCTTTTAGAGTGAATCCATCATGTGAAGTAATAAAATTTATCGACTTTGGAAAAATATTATCTTCTTTATAAATAGATGGCGTCCCTTTTATTTTATCGCTCATATTCCAGGCTGTATCTTTATCCCCCTTCCAAAATCTCCTCAAGTCATCTCTAAAATGACCATTCCAAGTGAAAGTATTCTTAGAAGGGAAATCACCTAATTTATATAAACCACCACAATCCCATGGCTCACTTATGAACTTGATATCGATAAGTTCTGGTTCACATTCTATATCTTCAAAAATTGGAGGATTTTCAAGCGGTGAAAGATTTTCTCCTCTTGATAAGGCAATTCCCAAATCAAATCTAAAACCATCAACTCCTAATTCACTCGCCCAACATTTTAAAGATTCAATTATTAGTTTTCTAACTAATCCTCTGTTTGCTGCAATAGTATTACCACATCCGGAGACGTCCTGATAATTTTTATCTTTTCCAATAAAGTAATAAAGATTTTCATCTATACCTTTCCAAGATATTGCTGGCCCTTTTGAATCTCCTTCGCAAGTGTGATTGTATACAACATCTAAGATGACTTCAATGTCTGCTTTATGACACTCCTCTACAAATCTTCTGAATTCATCTCTATTCTTTTCGGCAGATTCATTCGAAAGATATTCAAAATGCGGAGTAAACCAATTAATTGGACTATATCCCCAAAAATTCTTTAGACCATTTGGTGCATCAGAAGGATCAAAACAAAAAATTGGAAGTAATTCAATTGTTGTAATACCCAGTTCTTTGAGATAAGGAATTTTTTTTAAAAATTTCTTAAAACAACTTTCTTCTTTATCCGTTGATTCAGTGAAAGCTTTGATATGAAGTTCATAAATAATTGTTTCTTCCCAAGAATGTTTTGGTCTTGGATAATCCTTAAAATTAAATAATTTTCTATCGCAAACAACGCTTTTAAGACAAGAATTAGTATTTTCTTGCTTTTTTAATGCATTTTCTCTTTTATAACTTCCCCATCCAGTAATACCCCTTGAACATGGATCAAGTAATACTTTTTTTTCATAGTTATTATTAATTTCATTATTTTTTTGTTTCACTCTAAATGCATAAATACAACCTTTATCTAGATTTTTTATTTCCGCATGCCAGTAAGGACCTTTATTATGGGTCTGATCTAATTTGAATATGCTTTTTGGGGAAATAGAGTCCTCTTTCTCAAACAATAAGATTTCTACATATTCTGCATTTGTGGCTACTAAGGAAAAATTAATTCCTTGTGAAGTTAGAGAACTCCCCAAAGGAAATGGTTTACCTTTATCGAGATGAATCACGTTTCCTTTATCATTGATTAGTTAAATATTGAGATAATTTATTTAAATTACTGATATTTGAATAATAGATGCAAAATTTAAAAAAAAAACTCAAATTTAAGGCTTCACTAATCATCTTTATTAGATCTTGGAGAGTATTAATTATCTAAATTAATTAAGATTTCTTCATCTGTCTGCTTAGTGAATAAAACGATTTATAGAGAAAGTTTAATAATGAGAAAACCAGATTTTTCTTGATTTCAAAATACAGATTGTGTTTTTTCATGTGATGAGAAGGAAATATATCTGAAAATTAATAAAACATAATAAATAGCTCAAATTCTTAAATTCACCCCCTTTGACATTCACCCCCCTTTGCTAAATGTAGTAATATTTTTAATGCTAAATCCAGTGCTACCAATGCTTTTTGCTGTTCTCTAAATGAAGAGGCTATTTTTTATAAATCAAAAAGCGCGGCAATAAGAAATAAATGATGTTGCAAAAAATGTCTCTAAAATTTGTATAAAGCTTTGCGCCGCCGTCATTTTCGGTTGCCGTATTTGTATTTGCTCCATATGATGTGAAAGTTCGAGGTTTAAACTCGATTTAAATCTTTTTTTAACCCCCTAGCTTTAATTTAAATTTCAATGAACAAAGCTGATTTAGTAAATCTTGTTGCAGCTCGTACAGAGCTCACAAAAACGGATGTTTCTTTAGTTGTTGATGCAGCTATTGAAACTATTGTTGATTCAGTAGTGGAAGGCAAAAAAGTCTCTTTACTAGGATTTGGTTCTTTTGAACCAAGAGATCGTTCTGCAAGACAGGGATTAAACCCTAAGACAGGCGAAAAAATAGCAATACCCGCTAAAAGAGTTCCAACATTCTCTGCAGGTAAACTTTTTAAGGATAGAGTTCAAGGGTAATTTTTTTAATCTATTTCTTCCTTCAATAACAAGGTGCTCTTTTAGGGCATCTTTTTTTTTAAATTGCAAAAAGATGCAATTAGCTCAATGCCCATCACTCTTAACGAGGCATCCAAAATTTTGAAATCTTAAAAAGTAATGAAATTTTTAATAATTATATTCCTTAAATTTTTGTTGTTATCTAATTTTGTTATAGCTGAAACAATACCAACAAAGTCTAAGATTTTAAAACAATCTAGTGATTGTTTTAAAGATTCTCGAACCCAAATATGTAAAGAATTAGTTTCTGAAATAGAAAAACTTCAATTAGTAGTATTTGACCAAAATAGATTCAAATGTCAATCAAGTTTATTGGGGCTGCAAACGGAAATTATTGAAGCTTATTTTTTTAATAATTTCTCAAATGAGAGAATTTCATTAATGATCCCATATGTGATTAAAAATTGTTAATTATTAAAATAATTTATTTTTTTGGAATATTATAAATTTTTATTTAATTTGAAATGGTAAAAGGTTTTTCTGATAATGAAGTTAAGAATAATACTCAAAATGCTCAAATAAAAGAAAAAAAAGGCTTAGCTGGTTTTCTTAAAGGCAAGAAATTTACTTACACTTTGCCAGGCAAAAAACAAATAAATATTTTTGGATCAATAGTAATAGGCTTAAATATCATTTTATTATTGTTAGTCATCCTGTATTTAAAGAATCAAGAATTCCATGACTTTGTATTTAATGTTGGACGTTAGCTATATTTTTAGATAGAAAGATTTTATTAGATGATATATTAAAATTTTAAAATATCTTATGAAGATAGTTAATTTAGTTTCTCAAGTATTTTTTTTGTTGATAACTGTTCTATTTTTGATATATTTTCTAACAGGTTATGACTCCGCTTTTGAGGCAGACCAAAATTGTCATTCATATCTTTCCAGTTACGATAACCCATCTGGAAATTATGGTTGTGATCATGATACTGAGACACATCAATGGATACTTTTCGAGTCCAATGAAAGTAAAGAACCAGCAAAAATTATTAAGAAATTTAGGTACAAGTTTTTATAAATCAATTTTCTTATAAAAAAATTTTGCACTTATTATTGATATTATCGCTGTAATTGTGAAAGTAAGATATTGATATATGCTTCCTTCTAAGTAGATTTTATTTTTATATAGAGGAAAATCGACTAAAGATCCTATAGTACCCCAAATAATTACCCATAAAGATATGTATAAGAATACTTTTATTGGATTAGATTTTTTTGCTTCCATTTTTAATTAATACCAAAAATTGAAGATGTAACAGGTCTGCCGCTAAAAACTAACTCGGTTAATATGAGCATTAAGAATCCGATCATTGCTGCTCTACCATTTACTAGTTCAGCGCTGCTATTAAATCCAAAAACATTCTTTACTTCATCTCCCTGATTGTCTACCCATTTTGAATATTCATTATCAGTTGATGATGTATTAGTAAAATCATCATTTTGACTTTCTATTGGAGAGCTGTTTTCTTGCATAGAATTTTTTACTGTTTATTTTAGTAATTTTAAAACTAATTTATTATTAAACTAAAGTTGAAATTATAAAAAAAATTAAGACAAAAATTATTATCCATAAAAATTGTAATCTCAAAATTAATTGACAAATTAATTTGATCTTTTCTTTAGTGCAATTATCTCCAGTTTCATTAATTATTGGCTTTTCAATAATTTCATTTTTATATTTACTTTTACCTCCCAATTTAATATCGGAAATATAGGCAAATATAGCTTCTGAAATACCAGCATTAGGCGAATCATATTTTTTACCATCAAGATAACTTTTTTTTATGATTGATCCATATTTATTAATTTTGGAGCTAACTATTGGTAATGTGATTAAAACTAACCTTGAAGGAACAAAGGTAAAAATATCTTCGATTTTTGCACTGAAAAAACCCAAATATCTAAAAGAATCATATTTGTAACCTATCATTGAATCTAAAGTGCTTATGGCTTTATAAGAAAAACCAAGTGACAAAGGCCCTGGTAGAAAAATTGAAAACTTCATAAAAACAATCCCAATAAAAATCCAAAATAATGGCCCAAATATTCCATCAACGGAATTTTCGGTAAGGCTCTCTGTACTTGATCTCAAGAGATGTTTTATAGAAGATGACGTTAAATCCCTACTTACTATCCTTTGTACCTTCTCTTTGATTATTCGCTTGTTTTCGTAATTAATTTCCCTGAATTCTATTAGATCTGCAATCTCTTTCACGCTTGAGATAAGCCCCTTAGTCGCAATACAACTTGAAAGTCCCAAAAAAATTAACAATCCACCAAAAAAATTATTTCTTGATTGCACATAACTGATTTCTATCAATTTTCCTAAACCAAAACTCATTCCAATAGTGGTCATAGCTACGAAGAAACCACCCCAAAACAATATTGTTTTATTTTCTTCAAAATTATTTATCAGGTAATCAGATATTTGTTTTATGTAAAAGCCAATTACTTGAACAGGGTGGATTAAGAATCTTGGATCGCCGATCAATAAATCAAAACCAATCGATCCCAGAAATAGTAAAAATAAATTTATTTCAGCCAACTGAACATCGAGCGCAGACCTTTACCCACTTTCTCAATTTCATGTTTTGAGTTCTCTTCTCTTAATTTTGTCATTAAGGGTTTGTTTTTATCGCATTCTTCCACAAAATTCTTAGCGAAAGTCCCATCTTGAATATCTTTCAGAATTTTCTGCATTTCTTTCTTTGTATCACTATTAATAAGTCTTTTACCACTTACATAATCTCCATATTCTGCAGTATTTGAGATGGAATCTCTCATTTGAGATAAGCCTCCCTTCACCATTAAATCAACAATAAGTTTAACTTCATGTAAGCATTCGAAGTAAGCAAGTTCGGGCTGATATCCTGCCTCTACAAGAGTTTCGAAGCCTGATTTGACAAGTTCTGATAGCCCTCCGCACAAAACCG
>QCNA01000024.1 GCA_003213375.1 Prochlorococcus sp. AG-424-A03
CCACTTATGTGGGGAACCTTTTAAAAGATTAAGTTTTGAGGCTTCTGTTTTTGAAGCAAACATCATGAATATAGTTAGCATGCATCTTGCTGAAATATCTTTGCAATTAATAAAACCTAATGCATATGCGATGGGATCCCACATTCTTTCTAAACTTTTTTCACTTCCACCATGGTTTAAAAACCATTCTTTAAAACTAATTCTATCTAGATCTCTAATTATTTGCATTGCGCCTTCATAGTCTATCAATCCTCTAACGATTGGACTTGTCCCTAAAGCCAAGGCATTTCTGAACTTATCTACCCAAGTAAGTTGTTCGGTGGTAAAAAAAGCTTTAAGTCCGTTAAATGGAGCACCCAAAGGGAATCTGAAGTCTAACGATTTTAAATTACCACCATTATTGATAAATAGATGAGTATGATCTTTCGGGAGTAAATTGTCTAGAGCTCCCACTTTTTTCATTAATTTAAAAAGATTTGCATAATTGAAAAAAAATACATGTAAACCCATTTCTATGTGGTTACCATCCTTATCTTCCCAACTACCTACTTTACCTCCCCAAAATGACCTGCTCTCGTAAATTTCTACCTCGTGACCTTCATCAACTAAATTGACTGCTGCTGTAAGACCAGCTAATCCAGAACCAACTATTGCAATTTTCACTTTTTCTTAAAATTATAACAAATCAAGTTTGGATAACGTTTGTTCTATGCATCCTATCGATTAAGTTTTTATATTATTAATAGTAGAAATCCCCAGTTTATGGAAAATGTAGAAGTTAAACAGGAAATTAAAAATTCTGATGATGGGAAAGGTATCTTAATTACGAATGATGCTATAGAACAAATTTCAAATTTATTGAAGGGCCAAAGTGATAAAAAAGCACTAAGGGTAGGAGTAAGATCTGGCGGTTGTAGTGGGATGAGTTACACGATGGATTTTATAGGAACTGATGAAATAAATCCCGATGATAAAGTTTATGATTATTCATTAAAAGCTGATCAAAGCTTTCAAGTTGTTTGTGATCCTAAAAGTCTTTTATATATTTATGGAATGCAGTTAGATTTTAGTAAGGAATTAATTGGAGGCGGCTTTAATTTTGTAAATCCCAATGCCTCTCAAACTTGCGGTTGTGGAAGCTCTTTTGCAGTTTAATAAATAATGAATAACGAAATTAATCCCATCGAAGAGGATTTTAATGCAGCTTTATCAAGATATAAAGCGGGGCAAGATTTAATTCCAATTGTTCAAGATTTTCAAAAAATTATACAGCAAATTCCAAATCATTTTGCTGCATGGACTTGTTTATCATGGCTTCAATTACTCTTGAAAAATAATGAAGAAGCTTTGTCAGCTGCCAGACAAGCTGTTCGATTAAATCAGCAAGATCCACAAGCGAGAATGAATTTGTCTTTAGCTCTTTTGGCTACCAATAATAAAGGTGTTAGGGATCATATTGAGTTAATAAAAAAAATGTCTATGATGATGCCAGATGTGAAAAGTGAGTTGAAAGAATCTGTTGAAGACGGATTAAGTAGATATCCAGATTGGCCTGAGTTAACCAAAGTAAAAAAATGGTTGGAATTTTAAATTGTTTAAGATTTTAATTTTAAGTAATGGGCATGGAGAAGATCTATCTGGCAGTCTAATAGCTCAACAATTCGTAAAAAGTGGTTATTCTATTCACGCTTTGCCAATTGTTGGCATTGGAAACCATTACGAAAAAGAAAAAATTAAGATTATCGGTAAAACTAAGGAATTTAGAACTGGAGGAATTGGTTATAATTCTTTTAAGGGGAGACTTACTGAAATATTAGGAGGAGAAATATTTTATCTTCTAAAAAGATTATATTTAACTTTTAAAATAAGAAAAAAATATGATTATTTTTTTGTAGTTGGAGATATTGTGCCAATTTTTTTTGCATGGGTTTGTAAGAAAGATTTTTTTACATATCTAGTTGCTTATTCCAGCCATTATGAAGGGAAGTTGAAATTACCATGGCCTTCTAAATTTTTCTTGCTCTCACAAAAAGCAATAAAAATATATTCGAGAGATTCCCTTACAGCTCACGATTTAACATTGCAATTAAAAAAGAAAGTGTCTTTTTTAGGCAACCCATTTATGGATAAGTTTTTTCCTAGAAACAAAGAATTAAATAAAGATGAATTTAGTGTTGGATTATTTCCAGGAAGTAGATTCCCTGAGATTTTAGATAATTTTGTTTTGATTGTAGAGGTATTAGAGGCATTGTCAGATTTAAGATATTTTCAAAAAATTCAGTTTAATTTTGCAATAGTTAATGCTCTATCTTCATCAAAAATAAAGAAGATATTTCAAAAAAGAGGATGGTTAAAAATAGAAAATATAAAAGATAATAATCTTTTGAAATTCCAATATAAATTTTTAGAAGTGAATATATATTGGAATAATTTTGACAAAATATTATTGAAAAGTAGATGCTGTATTAGCATGGCAGGAACAGCAGCAGAGCAAGCGATTGGATTAGGAAAACCGGTTATTCAGATTGAAGGTAAAGGTCCACAATTTACAAAAACTTTTGCAGAAGCGCAAAGACGTTTGCTTGGAAAATATGTTTTTTGTGCCAGTAATTATAAAGACAAAAATGATCAAATCAATCAGACAATTAAATTGTTCATAAAAATAATATACCTTATAAAACTAAATAAGAAGTTTATGATCTCATGTAATGAAAATGCTAAAAAAAGACTGGGTGAAAACAAAGCTTGTCTTAAAATGGTTGATGATATGAATATTGTTATAAAAAATGACTAAGGAGAATAATCAAAATAAGTTAAAACAAATTATCGATAATTTGTTATTAATAAATTTATTTACAGTCATTTTTTTTGCAATATTTTTTATTTTTGCAATAATCATGCAATTTAATGGGATATTTATTTTTATTAATTTTATTCAGATAGTTTGGAATCCTCTTGTAGTTCCATTGATAACAATTCTTATTATTGGTGCTTTGGTAAACGGTATTAATTCTTGGTGGAGGCGTAAATTGCTTTCTCAAGAAGAGGATATTTAAAATTATAATTTTTGATTTTACTGCTAATTACTTTTTGTCCTTCTAAAACAACTTTCGCTCCATCTCCTAACAATATTTTTAAAACCGCTCCAGGCACTGGAAGTAAATTAGGTCTATTCAGACATTTGCCTAAAGTCTGAGAAAATTCTCTCATTAATACTGGATTTGGTGCAACAGCATTAAATACTCCCGAATACTTTTTATCAACTAATGCTTGAATAATTAATGCACATAAATCAGTTCTATGAATCCAACTCATCCATTGCTTACCATCTCCAATTGGTCCACCTAATCCAACTTTAAATATAGGGAGCATTTTTCCTAATGCTCCTCCGTCTTTCTCTAGAACAATTCCAATTCTAAAAATAACTAACCTTGAGAAAAATGGTTTTTCAGCGGCGACCGCTTCCCATTTTTTGCATAGATTAGATAAAAAGTCTTTTCCTCCAGGACTATTTTCAGTGAATTCACTAGACAAACTTGTACCGTAATAACCTATAGCTGATCCATTTATAATGACTTTTGGGTTTATTTTTAAATTTTTAAGGGTCTTCATCATAAATTTCGTGGTGTTAATACGACTATTTTCAATCTCCTGTTTTTGTTCAGAAGTCCATTTTTTTTCTGCTATGGGTTCTCCCATCAAGTTAATAATTCCATCTGTCTCTCTTAAAATATTTAGAAGATTTTCGTTATTCCAGTTTTTTTCTTTTGATAAATCTATTTGAAAAAATTTAAACTTATTGAAATCTAAATCAAGCTTTAATTTACTAATGGGTTTTCTACTTACAATGTATATTTCATGATTTTCATTGAGTAGTGTTGGTACTAATTCTTTACCAACAAATCCAGTGCAGCCAAGTAGTAAAAGACGCATATCTTATAGATGTTTATCATTTAAGGCTATTAAATTTTTTAGACGTTTGTAATTATTATTCCGGTATAAATTTTTTTCAATAGTTTTCAAGCAAGTTTTTGTATAATAAATTTCAAATAACTTTCTTGAATTTATTATGACAGATTCTATTCCAAAGAAACCTCTCAAGAAAGGAAGCTTAGTTTTTGTCGACAGAGAAAATTATATAAAAAGTGTCGAAGCGCTAGCCAGTGATGATGATCTACCTAATTATGTCTTTGAAGGTCCTGGAGAGATTCTTTCAGTCAAGGACGAATATGCTCAGGTTCGATGGCGCAGACCTGTTCCAGATGTTTGGTTGAAATTAGATCAACTTAAAGAATATACTTAATCAAATTTTTAAATCTAAAAGTTTTTATTTTTTTTCTCTGTAGACATCTTTGATTGTATTCTTTTTGCTTCTTTGATCATTTCTTTGCCATCAAATAAGTAATTATCTACGTATCCTTGTGTATATCTATCAAATTCTGATAGCGCATCTTTAACTTGTGAAAAACAATGATAAAGATCGAGGCCTAAAGCTGAAATAGACTTTGGAACTATTTTTTTGTTATAAATTTTTTCAACTTTTTCTATTTTCTTTTGTGAAAGCATTATGTAACTACAAAAATTTTCCATTAGTTGGTCATCATATGGATCCGCAGATAATTCTTTTATTTCATTATTCAAAGGTTTAATGATTTGACTAATTAATCTATTTATTGGACTAAAAATTTCTTTAATCCATGCTTCAACTTCTTTGTCCTTAATTGAAGAATTATATTTTTTTGAATTAAATTTCTCTTCCCAATTTTCATTTAATGAATCAATTGATGAACTGGAAGAGAAAAAACTGCTATCGTATTGTTTCTTTTTGATAGGGTCATTTAGAGTTTCCCATGCATTTTGTATTGCAAGAAATCGTTCTTTCTTGCCGCCCGCATCAGGATGATGTTTTTTAACTAAAGAGCGATATGAAGATTTAATTTCACTTCTGGTTGCATTTTTTTTAAGACCTAATTCTTCATATAAATTTTTTCTCATTTTTCTAAATTATGTATTAAAGATAACCATCTTTTCTGGCTTGAATTGAGGTATTAGATTCAAACATTGCTGTTGATAAATATCTTTCTCCAAAACTTGGAAGAATAACTATCAATCTTTTATTAATTAGTTCTTTTCTTTTTCCGATTTTTATAGTTGCTGCTAAAGCTGCGCCGCTGCTGATACCAGATAAAAGACCTTCCAATCGAGCTAATAAACGCCCATAATAAAATGCTTCATCGTCATCTATTTTTATTATTTCATCAATTAATTTAGTATTAAGTACTTTCGGCACGAAACCCGCGCCAATTCCTTGAATCGAATGAGATCCTGCTTTTTCCCCTGAAATCACAGCACTTTTTTTGGGCTCTACGGCATAAATTTTGCAATTTGGATTAACTTTTTTCAAAAAACGTGCACAACCAGTAATTGTTCCTCCTGTGCCTACTCCTGTCACTAGTCCATCTAAATTGTTATTGGATTGGGACCATATTTCTTGGGCCGTCGTTCTTTCATGAATATCTGGATTAGCAAAGTTTTCAAACTGATTAAATTGATAGCTATTTGCAATGGTTGAAGACAACTCATTAGCTAAATCTAAAGCTCCTTTCATTCCGTCTTTCCCTGGTGTTAGCTGTAATTCAGCGCCATATGCTCTTAACATTGCCCTTCTCTCAATACTCATCGTATCCGGCATAGTTAATATCAATTTATAGCCTTTTGCTGCGGCAACCATTGCTAATGCGATGCCAGTATTCCCACTAGTTGCTTCTATTAAAGTTGTTTTATCTGGTGTTATTAATCCTTCTTCTTCAGCTTTACATAACATTGAATAAGCGATCCGATCCTTAACGGAAGCTGATGGATTGAAACTCTCGAGTTTGGCTATTATTTCTGGATAACAATCAAAATACTTTTTGATTCGATTTAATTTTACTAATGGGGTATTTCCAACTAGAGAAGTTATATCATTTGCTATTTCCATGAAATTATTTTTTTAAAATGCAAAATAAAATCTCCTACACTTATGATAATTGTATTTAAAGATCTTTTATATAGTTTTCTCAAAAGAATTTAATTTTAATAACTTCCTGCGTAAAAATATTTAGTAATATAAAAGGTAGTCTTTATTATGATTATGTATTCATTAGAACTAAGTCTGAGATATTCACCTTTTCCAATATCAATCCAGAAGAAGGAATTTGATGATGTTAAACGAATTTATGATGAAATAAAAAGTTATATGAATGAAACTTCAGAATCCTCAAACTTGATCGAATTAAGATGTGACAAAATGCAAGATAAATTAATTGCTGTAAGAGCTAAAGAAATCATTTCTGTTCAGATGTATGAAAAATCTTCAGTAGCAGGAGGAGCTAAAAGACCTGGATTTTCTCTCAACACAGATTAATAGAATCAATGAGAGATTCCCTTGAAAATGAAATACCTCATATTAAATTCAAAGATGTTTCTTTTTCATATCTTGGAGAAAAAGAAAATTTAATTTTTAAATGTAACTTCTCAATAAAAAAACCTGGATTTTGGATGATCGTAGGTAAAAACGGGAGCGGAAAAAGTACTCTTTTAAAATTAATTAATGGAATAATCAAACCAAAAAATGGTGTCATTGACTCTAATGCAAATATTGGCATGGTGTTTCAAAACCCTGACCATCAAATATTGATGCCAAATTGTAGGAGCGAACTTCTGATTAATATTAATCAGAATATAAGTCAAAATGAAATTAATAAAAAAATTGAATATGTACTTGATCAGGTAGGAATGAATGGTTTTGAAAAAAGACCAGTTCATACTTTGAGCGGCGGACAAAAACAACGCTTAACTATTGCATGTGCTCTGATTAGTGATAGAAACTTTATTCTTTTAGATGAGCCTACAGCGTTACTTGATCAAACCAGCCAATTAAAAGTTTTACAAACTATTAAAAATCTTACAAGTGACAATAAAAAACCTTTATCAGCTTTGTGGATTACTCATCGTTATGAAGAATTAACTTATGCTGATGCAGTAGCGGAGTTGAAAAATGGTTTTTTATCTAGTTGGCAAGAACCATCAAAATTTCAATATAATTAATTCCTATACTTGTCATAAGGTACTTTAAAGGGCTAGATTCATTTTATATTCCTCGGTAGCTCAGCGGTAGAGCGATCGACTGTTAATCGATTGGTCGCAGGTTCGAATCCCGCCCGGGGAGTTTATAAATTTTAAAAAGTTTTCTAAAAGTCACCCTTTAAAGGTGACTTTTTTATTTCTATTACTCCTTTTTGTTAAATAGTGGTTAGCCAAGTATATAATCAAATATATGTTTTATAATATTAAGAACAGTATATAGAACATTAAAAATAATCTAAGTTTAATTTATTTATTGAGGTGTTTGAAATTAAAATATTGTTTATTAAAAACAGTAATTGGAACATTTATTCAATTCTCCAATAACAATGAAATAATAAGCTCTTTGATTTTCATTTTTAAAATTAAGACATATTTTTGTTTATATCTTTTGAATTACAATACTATTCAGGAAATTTAGTCATCCCACATATCCTTTTTCTCTTGATCCAAATTATTCCTTTCAAGTAATTCTATTCTTTGCTTCTGAGAATCTATTTCTGTTTCAATTACGTTTTTTTCGTCAATATATTTTGTTTGTATTTCTAAGATATTTATTTCAAATTGTTCTCCAAAAAAATCTGACATTTCTCTCCATGCTTCCATTTCTTCTTCTTTGCCAATAGTATCGTTTATCTGATGAGAAATAATTTCTAATACATATTGTTTAAGTTCTTCATGACTCATCGATTCAACTTTTTTTTGAATGTAAAGTTCTTTAAGAGTTTCTAGTTGTTTTTTTGATAAATCAGTATAGATAATAGGCTTCTTTTTCATAGATACTTAAAATTTTTTTTAATATAGACAAAATTATGAGTTTAAACATTTTGAAGAAATTAAAAATTTTAAACTTATTCAATTCCTATTTGAAAACTGAGTATCTCCATTTAATTGAATTTTTTAAACCTTATAATGGCACTCTGAATTAGTTATTCTTTTAATTTGAATCATTATGCGGTTCTAATAAATCTTTGATTATTAAGAAAAAGTGAATAGAATCGAAAGAAATTCTAAAATTTTAACTTTTTTAAAATTTGCAATTTCTAGCTAATTCCTTGCTATCAATGCGTTATTTGATAAATCTAATTGATAAAATTGTTTACAGTAATTCAGCAATCTTTATAAATTCTTGAGAGAATCGTAATACTAAAACTTAATTTTAATTTAATAGTTTATAAATATGAAAATTTCAATCCTTTTAATTGAAGACGATCGTGATATGCGTGATTTGGTGGCTAGGCATTTAGAACATTCTGGTTTCGATGTACAAAAAGCTGAAGATGGAATTAAAGGCCAAGCGTTAGCTCTTCAATACTCACCAGATTTAATACTTTTGGATTTAATGCTACCAAATGTTGATGGTTTAACTTTATGTCAGAGATTAAGAAGAGATGAAAGAACATCAAATATACCAATTTTGATGATAACTGCGTTAGGTGGCCTTAAAGATAAAGTTACTGGATTTAATTCTGGGGCAGATGATTACATTACTAAACCATTTGATTTAGAAGAATTATATGTACGCATTAAAGCATTATTAAGAAGAACAAACCGAGCACAATTAAATTCTAGTAACCAGCAAGAAATATTAAATTATGGACCTTTAACCCTCGTTCCGGAAAGATTTGAAGCTATATGGTTTGAATCTCCTGTAAGGTTAACTCATCTTGAATTTGAACTTCTTCATTGTCTTTTGCAAAGACATGGTCAAACTGTATCGCCAGCATTAATTCTTAAAGAAGTTTGGGGATATGAACCTGATGATGATATTGAAACAATAAGAGTTCATATTAGACACTTACGCACTAAACTTGAACCCGATCCACGCAAACCTATCTATATAAAAACTGTATACGGTGCTGGATATTGTCTTGAGTTACCTATTGGTTCTCAAGTGGAAACTGCTAGACAACAGTTCATTCAAGCAAGAAATCCTGATTTGATAAATTCTGCAGTGGATTAATCTCATATATCTTCCATTGAAATTTTTAAAAAAGCAATTTCCCATGCCAACCTTGGTTGAATATTTCTTCTTAAGAGGTTTTTTAAATTTTCAAGTTTTTTAACTAACCCAATATTTTTTGTTTTTCTCCACCAAATTGTTTGAATTAAATTTACTAAACAAACCTGTTGAAAAATTTCTAATTTTTCAGATATTGATTTAGATATTTCTAATATTTCCAGACTATTTTTTATTGGAGAATCCAATTTACTTATAATTTCATCTGAAAAATCATTCCAAATTTCAATATTTTTCAATAATTGATTTGGAGATCCATTTGCAGATTTGATTAAATCTTCAAATTTTAATTTTGTATTTATCTTTAATTTAGAAGTATCTAAATATTCTTTTAAAATTGACTTTATTTGTTTATTAGAAAAAGATCTAAATCTGACGATTTGACATCTTGAGATGATCGTATCTAAGAGAAGGTTTAATTTAGATGTTAGTAAAATAAAAATGCCGTTACTAGGTTCTTCTAAGGTTTTTAAAAGGCAATTCGAGGCTGCTTCGTTTAAGAGGTGTGCATCAATAATTAAAACAATTTTTTTCCCTGAGCTTATTGATTTTTGACTTAGAAAAGTTTTGATATTACGTATTTGTGCAATTTTAATAATCTCAGATCCACTTTTTATCGTTTTTTCAAGATCGAAACTTCCTGAACTTTTTGTTGCCAAAAGAGAATCAGGTTCAATAATTAAAAAATCAGGATGGTTATTGTTTGTAATTCTCTCTTCTACATTTTCGCTTGTTGAATACTGTTTGAAAATTTCTTTTATAAATTGAAGAGCAGTTTGCTTTTTGCCTAATCCTTCAGCACCATAAAATATATAACCATTGGCCAATGATTTGTTTTTAATTATGTTCTTAAGAAAGGTATTGACTTCTTCATTCAAGAAAAAATTATTTTTTTTAACCTCAATCATTTGTTATTAGAAAAATTATTTAGCAATATCTCTTTAATTTGATTAGAAATAGTTTGAATATTTTGTGTAGCAGATATTACTTTCCAGTTTTTTTGTTTGGCAATTAGTTTGAAGCCTTCATTTACTTTTTCTAAAAATCTAATACCTTCTGATTCTATTCTGTCTGGAATTTCATTTTTTCTTCGTAATATGCTCTCTTCTGGAGAAATTTCTAAGAAGAAAGTGAGATCTGGAGATGCTCCTTGACACACAATAGATTCAATATTTTTAATTATTTCTAAATTTATATTTCTTCCATAACCTTGATAAGCCAGTGTGGAATCGGAAAATCTATCACTTATCACCCAATCATTGTTATTCAAAGCAGGTGAAATAATTTTGGAAACGTGTTCGGCTCTATCCGCTGAATAAAGCAATAATTCTGCAAGAGATGAAGGCTTGTTATTTTCATTATTATCAAGAATCAGTCCTCTAAGTTTTTTCCCTAAAAGACTGCCTCCGGGCTCTCTAGTGGTGATTAATTTAGACCCTTTCTCTATTAGACCACTATTAGGAAGCCATTTAGATAGTTCATCTATTTGGGTAGTTTTACCACATCCATCAATACCCTCAATAACGATAAATTTTCCTTTCATTTAATCCAAAGATAAAGCATTAATTACGACTGTAATAGAGCTAATAGCCATCAATAATGCTGCTATTGAGGGAGTAAGAAGAATACCGTATTTAGGGAATAAAATGCCGGCGGCTAAAGGTATAGCTAATAAGTTGTAACCAAAAGCCCATGTTAGATTTTGCTTTATTTTTCTTATGGTTTTTTTTGCAAGATTTAAAGCGTAGGGTAATCCAATTAGTTGATCTCCCATTAATACTACATCTGCATTTGCCTTGGCTATTTGAGTCCCAGATCCTACCGCAATTCCTAAGTCTGAAGATGCTAGGGCTGGGACATCATTGATACCATCACCAATCATCGCCACTTTATTATTAATTTTTAAATTTTCTATAGTCTTTAGCTTCATTTCAGGAAGAAGACCCCATTTTACTTCTGTTTCTTTACAACCAATTTTTTTTGCTAAAGCTAAAACTGTTTGTTTTCTATCGCCACTTAAAATGTTAATTTTAAATTTTTGTTTTCTCAAATTTTGAACTGTTTTAATTGAATCATCTCTCAGTAAATCTCCGAGCAAAATAAAGCCTAATAATTTATCTTTGATACTTACTCCAATGATAGTATTCGTTTTTGTTTCTTCATTTTCAATGACTTTTTTTGCATCACTATCAATAATTATTCCTTTGCTAAGTAACCATTCAATATTTCCAATATTAATAATTCCATCAATGGACTCAAGTTCTCCGGAAATACCTCGCCCTGAATGAGTAAAAATTTTTTTTATTGGAAATAAACTTAAATTTTGCTTTTTTGCATCTTGAATTAAGGCATCTGCGATTGGATGTCTGCTTTCCTTTTCTAAACTGGCAGCTATTTTTAATAAAAATGAATGATCATTATTATTTTTGTAATCAACAATGAAAGGCTTACCTTTTGTTAATGTACCTGTCTTATCAAAAATAATGTGATTAATTTTTGAAGCCGTCTCTATTTTATCCCCGCCTTTAAATAAAACCCCTTTTTTTGCTGCTTTACCTGATGCGACAGTTATTACAGTTGGGGTGGCTAAACCTAATGCACAAGGACAAGCTATCACTAAAACGGCAATTGACAATTGAATTGCTAAACTCAGGAAATTCTCAGCATTACTACCAAGCGAACTATGAAGTGTATGGCTTGATTGAGTGATTAATTCATGATTGTGACTTAATAAATCAGGCCATATGTTTATTGCTCCCTTCCACCAAAAGAAGAAAGTTAAATTAGCAAAAATAAGTACAAAGTAAGTGAATTTACCTGCAATTTCATCAGCAATGCTTTGAATGCGAGGTTTTCTAGCGTTTACAGACTCAATAAGATTTACTAGTTTTGCAAGAGAAGAATCTCCTCCGACCTTTTGTACTTTAAGTCTAAGAGTTGAATTAAGATTTAAAGATCCACTAGATAAATTTTCGCCTTCTTTTACTTCTATAGGTTTGGATTCTCCAGTAATATGTGAGACATCAACATATGAATTACCTCGGGTAACAATGCAGTCAGCAGGTACTCTATCTCCTGCTAAAACTTGAATCTCTTGATCAGGTCTTAAAGTGTTCGCTCTTATTGCCTTTATTTGATTATCTTTTGTGTAAATATTTGCCATCTCAGGTTGAAGATCTAATAATTCTCCAATGGATGAACCAGTTTGATATCTTGCTCTTTCTTCTAAATAACGCCCAATCAGTATGAATCCTAACAGCATAACTGGCTCATTAAAAAAGCAAGGAAAACCAGTGTCAGGAAATATTAAGGATAGAAGACTTGTTGTATATGCGCTAATTACTCCAAGAGCTACTAAAGAATCCATATCGGGATGGTTCTTTATAAATGATTTAAATCCATTAATAATTATTCCTCTGCCAGGAAATAATAGAGCTAAAGTTGCTAATAAAGCGTGAAAAAATATATTACCTAATATTGGAAAATTTATATAGCTTCCTTCTGCCAGATGACCTAATCCTGAAAATAATAAAAGTAATAGAGCAAAAGTTAGTTTTTTCCATTGATTATTCCACTTCTTTTTTTTTTCTAATTCTGCTTTATTTATTTTTTTTGAAAAATCATTTATGTAAATCTTTGATGGGAAACCATTCTCTTTTAGATTTTCGAGAACTGATTCTATTTCAATATTTTTCTGGGTAATTTCAAAATAAGCACTTTCCGTAAGTAAGTTAACAGAAACATTTTCAATGCCATCAGAATTATTCAATATTTTTTCAACAGTACTAACACAACCTCCGCACTTCATTCCTGCAACGCTTAATTGAATGCTCTCCATATTTTTCACGATAGAAGCAAATTAATGCTTAACTTGATATTTAACTATAATAATAAATGTAATAGACTTTTTAAATAGTTATTTTTTAAATTACTATATTAATTTTATTAGATTTTGAGCAGTGCCTAGTAATCAAAACAGAGACAATTTTATTGATAAAGCTTTTACTGTAATTGCTGAATCTATTGTAAAAATAATGCCTATCGCTGAGAAAGAAAAAAAGGCATATATTTATTATAGAGATGGTTTAGCTGCACAAAATAATGGGGATTATTCGGAAGCATTAGAGTATTACAAAGAGAGCTTACTGCTTGAAGAAAATAAAATTGATAGGGGTGAGACTTTAAAAAATATGGCAATTATATATATGAGTAACGGTGAAGAGGATTTGTCTATTGAAACTTATGAAAAAGCATTAGTAGAAAATCCCAAACAACCATCATGCTTGAAAAATATAGGTTTAATTTATGAAAAAAGGGGAAGATATGCTGAGCAAAATGGTGATTTAGATCAGAGGGATATTTGGTTTGATAAAGCTGCTGAAGTCTGGTCTAAAGCAGTGAGACTTTATCCTGGTGGTTATCTAGATATTGAGAATTGGTTGAAAAACTCAGGTAGAAGCTCAATTGATATGTACCTTTGATTTTTTTATTTTGATAAAGAGTAATCAACTGCTTCTTTAATATTAGATATTTCCTTGATATTTATTAAATTGTGAAAATTATTATTGAGTCCCTCCTCTAGTTTTGGCACTACGATATTTTTGATCCCTATTCTTACGGCTTCTTCTATCTTTGTTCGAAGGTTATTTGATTTTCTAACCTGACCGCTCAAACCCAATTCCCCAATAAATGAGCTATTTGCCAAAGGAGGAATATTCTTCAAACTTGATAAAATTGATATTGCTACACCTAAGTCAGATGATGGATCATTAATCTCAAAACCCCCACCAGTGGCTACATAACAATCAAATTCAGATAATTTTATCCCTACGTGTTTTTCAATAACAGCTAGAATTTGATGCAATCTATTTATGCTTATTCCAGTTGTAGTACGTCTTGGGTTACTGTAGAAAGATTTATTTACCAGTGCTTGTATATCAACTGCTAATGGTCGAGTGCCTTCATTTGTAATCGTAGTTGTTACACCTGATATATTTTCCTTATTTGTAAAAATTGAACTTGGGTTTTTTATCTCTCGTAAACCCTCCTCAAGCATTTCAAAGATTCCAATCTCGAAGGTCGATCCAAATCGATTTTTTATACTTCTTAGTAATCTATGTGAGGAAATATTATCTCCTTCAAAGTTTATTACTGTATCAACTAAATGCTCTAGAGTTTTAGGGCCAGCTAAAGCACCATCTTTGGTAACATGACCAATTATTAGAAGAGCTATATTATTGTCTTTGGCAAGATTTTGCAATTCAGATGAACATTCTCTAACTTGAGAAACCGATCCCGGAGAACTTTGCATTTCATGATTATGGATGGCTTGAATACTATCAATAATTGCGAAACTTGGATTTACACGTTTGATCTCTTCAATAATTATGGATAAATTGGTTTCTGCAAAAATTTGCAAATCTATACTATTTTGATTTAATCTTTCCCATCTAATTTTTACTTGTTCTAGAGATTCTTCTGCAGTTATATATAAAACTTTCTCATTAAGAGATATTTTTCCTGCTGATTGAAGAACTATTGTGCTTTTACCTATACCTGGTTCTCCTCCTAGTAATACAACTGATCCAGGTACTATTCCACCTCCAAGCACTCGATCAAATTCTCTAAAACCACTCGTAAATCTTGATATTTTTTTCGATGAAATCTCGTTAAACGGTATGGATTTTTTATTATTTTTTATATCTTGATATTTAGATCTCTTACTTTTTATTTCTTCAACAATGGAATTCCATGAGTTGCAATTTAGGCATCTACCAAAGTATTGAGAAGTTTCAGATCCGCAATTCTGACAAATAAAAGTCGATAATTTGCTAGACATCAAGTTTCTGAATGAAGTAATGGAACTAGAATGTTTGGGATATTGCCCCTCTACAAGTTAGATTAGGTTAATAATAAATTCTCTTACTGATTAGCTAATAGAAACAAATGGCTCTATCTAGTCAAACTAAAGAAACTATACTCGTCGCAGATGACGAGGCAAGTATTAGAAGAATTCTGGAGACACGTCTCTCCATGATTGGCTACAAAGTTGTAACTGCAAGTGATGGTAACGAGGCACTAAAGTTATTTAAGGATTATGAACCTGATTTAGTAGTGCTTGACGTCATGATGCCAAAGTTAGATGGTTATGGAGTTTGTCAAGAATTACGGAAAGATTCTGATGTCCCAATTGTTATGTTAACTGCATTAGGAGATGTTGCAGATAGGATAACAGGTTTAGAATTAGGAGCTGATGATTATGTAGTAAAACCATTTAGCCCAAAGGAGTTAGAAGCTAGAATTAGGTGCGTACTCAGAAGAATCGATAAAGAACAAATTCCTGGAATGCCTAATTCAGGATTAATTCTGGTTACGGATATAAAAATTGATACAAATCGAAGACAAGTTTTTAAAAGTGATGAGAGAATTAGATTAACTGGTATGGAATTTAGTCTTTTAGAGCTTTTGGTCAGTAGGTCAGGTGAGCCATTTAGTAGAGGAGAGATTTTGAAGGAAGTATGGGGATATACCCCCGAGAGACATGTAGATAC
Source organism: Prochlorococcus sp. AG-424-A03 (assembly GCA_003213375.1). GTDB lineage: Bacteria > Cyanobacteriota > Cyanobacteriia > PCC-6307 > Cyanobiaceae > Prochlorococcus_A. The sequence goes on from QCNA01000024.1 coordinate 15,697, forward strand.
AAGAGTCGTGGACGTTCATATATCAAGATTAAGATCAAAACTGGAGGCTGATCCTGCAAATCCTGAATTAATTTTGACAGCAAGGGGTACAGGATATCTTTTCCAACGGATTGTCGATATTGCTCCTTTTGATGGTAAATAAATGGGAAAAAAAACAGCACAAAAAATTAATAAGTCTAGAGCTATTAGAAGATTAGTTATTTGGTATAAAAGAAATTCGGCTGTGACTTCTATAGTTGATACTGCTGCAAGTTCTGCGGCCACGGCTAGTAATGTTGCGGGTAATATGGTCTCTGGTGCTGGATCAGTAGTAACCACAGCAAGTAATGTTGCAGGTAATGTTGCAGGTAATGTAGTTTCAAGTGCTGAATCTGTTGTTAATACTGCTAGTAGTGTAGTTTCAAATGCTAGTTCAATAGCTAAAAATACACTACAGCCATTAGTTTTTGACCCATTAAAAAGATTACAAAATAACGATAATATTTTAGATAGGGTGGAGGAATCTCAGCCTAAAAGAATTTGGATCGCAGTTGATGGGATGGGTGGAGATTATGCTCCTGGTCCAATTCTTGAGGGTTGCCTAGAAGCAATAAGTAGATTTCCAATAAATATAAAGTTTGTTGGCAAAATTGAAAAAGTTAAAGATGCAGCAGAAAAAACTGGTCTAGCAGAATTATTAGAAAATGAAATAGATAATAATCGTCTTGAATTAATTGATAGTGGAGAACCTATTGGAATGAATGAAGAAGCTACCGCAGTTAGAAAAAAGAAAAATGCAAGTATAAACGTTGCAATGGATTTAGTAAGAAAAAATAAAGCTGAAGCTGTCTACTCAGCTGGTAATTCAGGCGCTATGATGGCTTCTGCCATATTTAGAATTGGGAGATTGAAAGGGATTGAGAGACCAGCTATAGGAGCATTGTTTCCAACAAGGGATCAAACTCGCCCGGTATTAGTTTTAGATGTAGGTGCAAATACTGATTGTAAGCCATCTTATCTGCATCAATTTGCTCTTCTAGGTAATATTTATGCAAAAGATGTCCTACAAGTTCAAAAACCAAAAATTGGCCTTTTAAATATTGGAGAAGAAGAATGTAAAGGTAATGATTTATCCCTAAAAACATTTGAATTATTATCTTCTGAAAAAAGTTTTGATTTTGGGGGTAATTGTGAAGGGCGAGATGTATTATCAGGTAGTTTTGACGTAGTAGTCTGTGATGGATTTACTGGAAATATATTATTGAAATTTCTTGAATCTGTGGGAGGAGTTTTATTAGATATTTTGAGATCTGAGCTGCCACGTGGAAGGCGGGGGAAAGTTGGTTCAGCTTTTTTAAAAAGTAATCTACTCAGAATTAAGAAAAGGTTAGATCATGCTGAACATGGGGGAGCTTTATTACTAGGGGTGAATGGTATTTGCGTTATTGGTCATGGAAGTAGCAAATCTTTATCAGTAGTTAGTGCTCTTCGCTTGGCTCACTCTGCAGTGAATCATGGTGTTATGGACAATTTAAATCAACTGCAAAAGCTTCAAGTTTTAAATTCATAAAACATATTGAGTCAAATTTATGTTTGACTAATATAAGTAACTAAAAAATTCTTTTGGAAGGAATAAATTTTAATCAGATTGGAGTGTCATTCAAGGGGAGCGGAAGTTATGTACCTGATCAAATCCTAACCAATCAAAAAATTAGTCAAAAGGTTGATACAAACAATGAATGGATACAATCTAGAACTGGCATTTCTGAGAGAAGAATCTCTAGCGTAGAAGATAATGTTACTGAGATGGGTTATAAGGCTGCTCTTACTGCTATAGAAATGGCTAATTGGGATATTAAAACGATTGATTTGATTGTTTTAGCTACTTCTACTCCGCATGATTTATTTGGATCAGCCCCATCCATTCAATCTAAATTAGGGGCAGCTAATGCTGTAGCTTTCGATTTAACTGCAGCTTGTAGTGGTTTTTTATTTGCCTTAATAACAGCCTCACAATTTTTAAAAGGGGGTAGTTTTAAAAGAGCTATTGTTATTGGAGCAGATCAATTATCAAGTTTTGTTGATTGGAATGATAGAAGAAGTTGTATTCTCTTTGGAGATGGCGCCGGTGCATTAGCAATTGAAGCCACAAATGAATTTGATAATTTTATAGGTTTTGATATGAGAACTGATGGGGAAAGGGGTTCTTTTCTTAATCTTCCATCAAAAGAGAATAAGGATTCAATAGTTGATGAAATTGACTTTTTAAGTGGAGGTTTTTCTCCAATTCAGA
>QCNA01000025.1 GCA_003213375.1 Prochlorococcus sp. AG-424-A03
GACGCAAAACACTTGGTTTACCTCCAAAAAAAAATAATACTAAAACTAAATTTGATGATTCTCCAAGATTATTTGAATGGCTACCTTTTACAATCAATCAAAGAGATAACCTAATTAAATTAAGTATTAAGGCCAGTTGGTTTGGAATCGGAGGGTTAGTAATCTTATGGATTGTCGTGAGATTTATAGGCCCTGCTGCTGGGTGGTGGACTTTAGCTGATTCTTTATAAATCTAAGCTACTGTTTTTATATCATTAACAGCGATTGTATTAGCTGGATTACTATTTAATGCTTTCATTGAATTAGAACTTACTTCAGTCCCTTCTGTTAATTTCTCCTTAACCATGGATTCTACTTTATTCCTGATTTCTAAGTTTTGATCAAGCCAAATAATTGTATTATCTCTTCCTTGTCCAATATTTTCTCCTTCATAACTATACCAAGCACCTCTCCTTATTATGATATTAGTTTCTTCTGCTAAATCTAATAAACATCCTGTTGTACTAATACCTTTCCCGAAGAGAATATCAAACTCTGCAATTCTAAATGGTGGTGCAACTTTGTTTTTTGCTACTTTCACTTTTGCTCTTATGCCATATTCCTCAGTACCTCTTTTAAGAGTTTGAATTCTTCTGATATCAAGTCTTACTGAGGCGTAAAATTTTAATGCATTACCTCCTGTGGTTGTTTCTGGATTGCCGTATGTAACGCCAATTTTTAGGCGTAATTGATTCAGGAATATTACCGTACATCCAGATTTACCAATATTTCCTGTTATTTTCCTCATTGCTTGACTCATTAGCCTTGCTTGGCTTCCAATTACGTGATCTCCCATTTCTCCTTCTATCTCGGCTCTTGGGGTTAGTGCTGCGACCGAGTCAACAACTACAAGATCTACTGCACTTGATCTTATAAGTTGGTCAACTATTTCAAGAGCCATTTCACCAGTATCTGGCTGTGAAACCAACAAATTTTCAACATCAACTCCTAGAGAGGCTGCATAAACTGGATCGAGTGCATGCTCAGCATCTACAAATGCAGCTACTCCTCCATTCTTTTGGACTTCCGCAATCGCGTGAAGCGTTAATGTAGTTTTTCCTGAACTTTCTGGTCCGTAAACTTCTACTACCCTCCCTTTTGGATAGCCTCCTCCTAATGCTAAATCTAAGGTGAGCGCTCCAGTAGATATCGTTTCTACTTTCATTCTTGAGGCGTCACCAAGTCTCATTATTGATCCTCGTCCAAAATTTCTTTCTATTTGACCTAAGACAAGACTTAATGCCTTGTCTTTTTCTTTTGATTCAGTTTTTTTCTTTTCTTCAAGGCTCATTGTTTGATTTATCGGTTAAAGTTCATGTAATTATTCTAAATTTGGAAATTTTTATTTAAACCAAACTTCATAAATACAAACTATAGTACATCTGTACTCTAGCTGATTATCTTTAAATTGCAACTAATTTCTCAAGGTTACCTAACTTTAATAATTTGATTTCATTACTTAAAATATACTTATCTGACAATTTCAAATATCCCCAATCAGCTAGGTAGCATGGAATGTGAGAAGTTTGTGAATTTTGTTTGATATCTATTAGAGTTTTTTTTCTATCTTCTATAAAGCCTAAAATTTCATAAGTTTGTGTAAGCATCTCTGCTATTTTGACTTTTGTTCCGGATTCATAACCAAAAATAAATTCTGGCAAAATATTTAATTGTTTAAGAATTTTTTCTGCAAATATTTTACCTTTAGTTGTTATGACTCCAGTTTTTATTTCTCTTTTCCTTAATTCTTTCATAAAGTTTATAACTTCAAAAAAAGGATTATGTAAATTTACCCACGATTTAAAATCTTTATCTATTTGGTACTTGCGAGACTGATCTAACATTTTTTGTAAATCTTCGGCAATCCAATAATTATCAATTAGTATCCTCTGGCAATTGTGATGATAATTATTAATGAAATCATTTTTATTTTCTTTTGTTAATGGGTTTTCTGCTTTTATAATTTCGTGAACAATTAAAATCATTTCCCAACCATATTTAACCCAAGGCCTAATTTCTTTGAAAGAATTTGGTACTCTTTTATAGTGTTTTTGATCAACGGAAATGCAGGGTGAATTTAAATATTTTTCACAGGCCAACAAGGAGCTATGCCAATATTCTTGCATTCCATCAACTATTACTCCATCGAAATCAAATAGAAATATTTTTTGAGAAGACACCTATTAAATATTAGAACTGGGCCGCTAGGATTCGAACCTAGGAATGTCGAGACCAAAACCCGATGCCTTACCACTTGGCGACGGCCCATTGATTTTTTATTTTAATACATGAAAAGATTTTTTTCTATCCAACAAATACAAAGTTTTTATAAACATGGCGCTAGTTTTGAAAAATAAAAATATTATTTGAATGAGCTCGATTTCCATGGCTCTAGAAATTTCTTAGCTTTTGTGATCGCTAAAGCCATTCTTTCAGGATACTCATAGAGTTTTTTGTTATTTTTGTGAGCAAATTCAATAAGGGGCTGCATAATTTTTCTTGCAGCACTTCCAAATGCTATTCCGTCTGGAAGATTGTTTGAATTCAAAAATTCATGAGTTTTTTCATTTGTTCCTCCTGCCAATTGAATTAATCCAGGTGGAAGATCTGAACCGATTTTTTCAAACAACTTAACAGCATCTCTACTTGTTGAAGGAGCAAGATCTCCAGACATTGGCCTTCCATCTAGCTGCCAAATAAGAGGAATATCAAGTTTTTTAAGAATTTCATATCTTTCCCAAAGAGCTTTCAAAAGATCTTCGGGCTCTTGCGATTTTTTGAAAGATTGATTTAATCCACAACTGATAGATATCTTGTCTAATTCCATTTCAGAACTTTTAATGATACTGACAACTTTTGCAAAAGAATCTAGGCGATTGATTTCTGTATGAATTTCTACTGCATTAGGCTTTATTTTCTGAAGTGTTGATCCTAAATCATTTTTTGACAAATTATATTCATATTCACTAATTAGATTTAGGGGACAGCTATTCAAACATCTTCCACATCCATAACATTTACTCTTTTTGATCCCAGAATTGTCAATTGCAAAGGTGGGGCATACTTTTTCGCACGGTCTAGGACAATTAGTGGGACATTTCAATGGATCAAATTTTGCTTTACGAAAGTGGATATCATTTCCATCACTAATGCTTATCATTAATCCAGGGGAGTTTTTAAAGACTTTTTTTGCCCACTCGATTCCTTTTTTTGCTGCGTGGACTATAGATTCTTCTGCAGCAACATCAATGTAGTCGACACCAGCAGCAGTATAAATTGCACATAAATCTTCTATGGCAACAATATCTTCATTACTGGCACCACAAATTAATTTAATCCATTTATCTTTTTTATTCTTAGTTGTAATCAAACAATTTAACTTTCAAATTCATCTAGAATATAGTTACTTAACGGCTTCCATTCAAGTTTTCTCGAACCCCCCATTTCAACAACTATCGTTAGTTTATTATCTTTAGTGCAAATCTCTATTAAGCTCTCTAATTCAGATTGAGAAAGTACTTGACCTTCTAATAACCAAAGTAATTTATTTTTATCATTTTCATTAAATAACTCAGAAGCTTGTGGGATAACTTGTTGAACTTCCCCGAGTGCTCCATTTCTTCCTACGCTTTGATGACCAAGGTGCGGTGGTCTAACGCCATGCAATTTGAGCAAGAAGACTTCTGGATCTCCAAGCCCTCTTGCTGAGGTTATAAAAGTTTTAAAGCCCTTGGCCCTCATTCTTCTCAAAAGACGAGTTTCATAACCACCTTCAAGAGGTGCAAAGATTGCAAGACATTTGTTAGTTTTTAAATCGTTATGAAACTTTTTCCCTGTGAGAAGTAATGGCATAAAAATTTCCTTTATTTATATTTTATTTTATTTTATGGTACTTGATGATGTACAATTGTAATTCAGTGAATTTTTAAGCTCGCAAGCTAGCCGAGCCTATGAGAAATTTCACATTTTTTAGCGTTTCGTTAAAAAACACAGGTGGGTTTAACCCAGGAGAAACTATCTAGATTTTCAGATAAGTCTCAACCTTATTAATTGTTTTTTATTAACTTCACCTTAATAACTGAAGGTTTTAGATAATTTAAAAATCATTACGAGCTAGCCTTATTTAGTCTTATGTCTATAGGAATTCTAGGAAAGAAATTGGGCATGTCCCAACTTTTCGACGAGAAAGGCAATTCGGTGCCAGTTACTCTTATTGAAGCTGGCCCTTGCCGCATCACTCAATTGAAAACAACCGCTTTGGATGGTTATACTGCCGTTCAAATAGGTTATGGCTTGTCCAAAGATAAGCATATAAGTAAACCTGAAAAGGGACATTTGTTGAAATCAGGTGAAGAACTTTTAAAGCATTTGAAAGAATATAGGGTTGAAGAAACTTCAGCTTATGAAATCGGAAATCAAATAACTGTAAAGAACTTTGAGGTTGGTCAAAAAGTCGATATCAGTGGCAAATCTATGGGTAGAGGTTTTGCAGGTTACCAGAAAAGACATGGTTTTAGCAGAGGTCCCATGAGTCATGGTTCAAAAAATCATAGAGCGCCAGGATCTACAGGTGCAGGAACAACTCCAGGCAGAATTTATCCTGGTAAAAGAATGGCAGGAAGATATGGAGGAAAACAGATTACTACAAAAGGTTTGTTAGTTCTAAAAATTGATGATCAGAAAAATTTGCTTGTAGTAAAGGGTTCTGTCCCAGGTAAGCCAGGCTCAATAATAAACATTAAGCCAAATAATGTTGTAGGCAAAAAAGGAGGTGAAAAATCATGACAACACTTGAAACTCTTAAATGGGATGGTAAAAAATCCGGCAAAGTTTCTCTTGATTTAGCAGTTGCTAAAGAAACTTCTGCAGCAGACTTAATACATAGAGCAGTCCTTAGGCAGCTAGCAAATAAAAGACAGGGTACAGCATCAACTTTGACAAGATCTGAAGTGCGTGGAGGCGGTAGAAAGCCATATAAACAGAAAGGTACAGGAAGAGCCCGTCAAGGATCAATAAGGACACCATTAAGACCTGGTGGCGGAATTATTTTTGGACCGAAGCCACGTTCTTACAATCTTGATATGAATCGTAAGGAACGTAGGTTAGCTCTAAGAACTGCACTTATGTCTAGAGTATCTGATATGAAGGCCGTTGAAGATTTTGGATCTACTTTAAAGCAGCCTAAAACAAGTGATATCATTAATGGCCTTGCTCGGTTAGGTATACAAAAAACTGAAAAAGTTTTGGTTATTCTTGATAGTCCGTCCGATGTTATAAAAAAATCCATTAATAATATTGAAAAAGTAAAATTAATTGCCGCCAATCAATTAAATGTATTTGATATTCTTAATGCTAATAAATTGGTCATAGGGCAATCAGCGATAGATAAAATTCAGGAGGTTTATGCATCATGAGAAAATTATTCGATTCTCGTTTAGCCGATGTAATAAGAAAGCCAGTTATTACTGAGAAAGCTACAAATGCGCTAGATCTTAACCAATATACTTTTGAAGTAGATCATAGAGCGGCAAAACCACAAATAAAGGCAGCTGTTGAAGCCTTATTCAGTGTTAAAGTCATTGGAGTTAACACTATGAATCCTCCTAGGAGAACAAGAAGAGTCGGGAAATTTTCCGGTAAACGTTCTCAGGTCAAGAAGGCAATTGTGCGTCTTGCTGAAGGAGACAAAATCCAACTATTTCCAGAATCCTAAGGAGTTTTAATCATGGCAATCCGTAAATTTAAACCTTATACACCTGGTACTAGGCAGAGAGTAGTTACTGACTTTAGTGAAATAACAAGTGCAAAACCCGAAAGGTCACTAATAGTCTCAAAACATAGAGTTAAAGGCAGGAATAATCGTGGAGTTATCACTTGTCGTCATCGTGGAGGTGGTCACAAAAGGCAATATAGATTAGTTGACTTTAGAAGAGATAAAAGAAACATCAACGCTAAAGTTGCAGCTATACACTACGATCCTCATAGAAATGCAAGGCTAGCACTTTTATTCTATGAAGATGGGGAAAAAAGATATATTATCGCTCCAGCAGGAGTAAAAGTGGGACAAAATGTCATATCTGGAGAAAGTGTTCCAATTGAAGATGGTAATGCAATGCCACTTTCTGTTATGCCATTAGGATCTAGTGTTCATTGTGTTGAGTTATATTCAGGTAGGGGTGCTCAGATGGTTAGATCCGCAGGAGCTAGTGCTCAAGTTATGGCAAAAGAGGGAGATTATGTTGCTTTAAAACTCCCATCTACCGAGGTAAGACTTGTAAGAAAAGAATGCTACGCAACTCTTGGTGAAGTTGGTAATTCTGAAATAAGAAATACTAGCTTAGGTAAAGCAGGAAGAAGAAGATGGCTTGGCAGAAGGCCACAAGTAAGAGGTAGTGTGATGAACCCATGTGATCATCCACATGGAGGAGGAGAGGGAAAAGCACCAATTGGTAGAGCAGGTCCAGTTACTCCTTGGGGTAAACCAGCTCTTGGACTAAAGACACGGAAAAAGAACAAACCAAGTAATAAATTAGTAGTTCGAAGACGTCGTCGAGTTTCTAAGAGGAGTAGAGGAGGAAGAGACTCTTGATTACTTCATCTATTATTTCAATTTCTTTTACATAATCATGGGACGTTCACTAAAAAAAGGCCCCTTCATAGCAGATAGCCTGCTCAAGAAGGTAGAAAAACAAAATACTGATAATGACAAGTCTGTTATCAAAACTTGGTCTAGATCCTCTACGATTTTACCTGTAATGATTGGCCACACAATCGCCGTACATAATGGCAAAACTCATATTCCAGTTTTTATTACTGAACAAATGATTGGTCATAAACTTGGTGAATTTGCTCCCACACGCACTTACCGAGGTCATATAAGAGATAAGAAAGGAGCAAAATCATGACAAAAACACCTGAAACACCAAAAACAGCAATTGCTCATGGTAATTATGTCCGTGGATCAGCCTCTAAAGTGAGAAGAGTTCTGGATCAGATAAGGGGTAGGTCCTATAGAGATGCATTGATTATGTTGGAATTTATGCCTTACAGATCTACAGACCCCATTACTAAAGTTTTAAGATCTGCGGTTGCCAATGCAGAACATAACCTCGGGATGGATCCATCTACCCTAGTGATTTCCTCTGCATGGGCTAATAGTGGTCCTGTAATGAAGAGGTATAGGCCCAGAGCTCAAGGTAGGGCTTTTTCAATTAAAAAACAGACTTGCCATATCAGTATTTCTGTTGAATCTGCTCAAACTCAAACTAATGCGGAGGTACAAAACTAATGGGACATAAAATACATCCTTCTGGATTAAGATTAGGAATTACTCAAGAGCATCGTTCTAAGTGGTTTGCTACCTCTAAAACATATCCAATACTTCTCCAAGAAGATTTTAAAATTCGTACATTCATACAAAAAAAATATGGAGCAGCGGGAATCAGCGATGTTTTAATAGCTAGAAAAGCTGACCAACTGGAACTTGAATTAAAAACAGCAAGACCAGGTGTTATAGTTGGAAGACAAGGGAGTGGTATTGAAGAATTAAGATCCGGGATTCAAAAAACTATAGGAGATAGGACAAGGCAAGTCAGAATTAATGTTGTTGAAGTTGAACGCGTAGATGCCGATGCATTCCTACTGGCTGAATATATTGCACAACAACTAGAAAAAAGAGTCGCCTTTAGAAGAACCATAAGAATGGCCTTACAACGGGCTCAAAGGGCTGGAGTCTTAGGTCTTAAAATACAAGTAGGTGGAAGGTTAAATGGTGCTGAAATAGCTAGAACTGAATGGACTAGAGAAGGTAGAGTGCCATTACATACTTTGAGAGCTGAAATTGACTATGCAACACGTGAAGCTAATACAACTTACGGTGTTCTAGGCATTAAAGTTTGGGTTTTCAAGGGTGAAGTTCTTCCTAAAGAAGAACAAACTATCCCTGTGGGTGCGAGCCCTAAGAGGAAAGCTAGTAGAAGACCTCAGGAATTTGAGGATCGTTCAAATGAGAATTCATAGGAGGTAAAAAAATGCTTAGTCCAAAACGTACTAAATTCCGTAAACAGCATAGAGGCAGAATGAGGGGAGTAGCCTCAAAAGGTAATACTATTGCATTCGGTCAATTTGCTCTCCAAGCTCAAGACTGTGGTTGGGTCACTGCACGACAGATTGAGGCAAGTAGACGAGCTATGACAAGATATATCAAACGTGGCGGTCAAATCTGGATAAGAATATTTCCTGATAAACCTGTAACCATGAGACCCGCCGAAACTAGGATGGGTTCAGGTAAAGGTAATCCAGAATTTTGGGTCGCAGTTGTAAAACCTGGAAGAATACTTTTTGAAATGGGTGGTGAGGATATCACTGAGGAAACTGCAAAGGAAGCTATGCGTCTGGCTCAATACAAACTTCCTGTAAAAACAAAATTTATCTCCAATGATAAAAATCTGGAAGTTGCGTCCCAAGAAAAGAAAAATATTAGTAAAAAAACTCAAGAGGAGGTTAAACAATGAAAAACTCAGAGTCTCTTAAAGAATTTAAAACATTAAATTCTGATCAAATTACTGAAAAGATTGACCAATTAAGAAAAGATCTTTTTGAATTGAGATTCAAGCAAGCTACGAGACAGCTTAATGAAACTCATAAATTTAAAATCATCAAGAAACAAGTTGCTCAATTACTAACTCTTAGTAAGAGTCAATCTGCTTCTAAAACTACTTCTGATTAATTATTAGTTATGGCACTTAAAGAAAGAATTGGCACTGTTGTCAGCGACAAAATGGATAAAACAGTTGTTGTTGCTGTTATTAATAGATACCCACATCCCACTTATAAAAAAATTGTGAGTAGAACTACGAGATATAAGGCGCATGATCCTGAAAATACATGTGTTTTAGGTGATCGAGTTAAAATCAGAGAAACTAGACCGCTTAGCGCTCATAAAAGATGGGCAATAGAAGAGATTCTCAATAAAACAAGCCAGGCTAAGGAGGTAAAAAAATGATTCAACAAGAAACCTATTTAACAGTTGCTGACAATAGCGGAGCGAAAAGACTCCAATGTATTAGGGTCTTAGGCTCAAATAGAAGATACGCACATGTTGGGGATGTAATTGTAGCAACTGTAAAAGATGCTCTTCCTAATATGGGAGTTAAGAAATCTGAAGTTGTGAAAGCTGTCATCGTAAGAACAAAAGCAACATTAAGAAGAAATACTGGTAATTCAATCAGATTTGATGATAATGCTGCCGTTTTGATTAATGAGGATAAGAATCCAAAAGGTACTAGAGTTTTTGGTCCTGTAGCCAGAGAACTGCGGGATAAAAATTATACAAAAATTGTTTCTCTTGCTCCGGAGGTGATTTAAATGTTGGATTCATTAAAACAAAAGAAGGATTTCCAGAGAATAAAAATGAGAATCAAAACTGGAGATTTAGTAAAAGTAATTAATGGCAAGGACAAAGGTAAAACTGGTGAGGTTTTAAAAACTATCCCTCTTGAAAATAGAGTAGTAGTTAAGGGAATTAACCTTAGGACTAAACATGTAAAACCAACTCAGGAAGGAGAAACTGGAAGAATACTGACAGAAGAAGCATCTTTACATGCATCAAATGTAATGTTCTTTTCAAAGGATAAAAATCTTACAAGTAAGATTGAATATTTTATTGATAAAGAGGGGGTTAAGAAAAGAAGATTGAAGAAAACTGGTGAAGTAATTGATTAATTTCTCATCAAAAACCAGATTTCAACTTTCTCTAATTTATCAATTCTGACAAAGACCAGAATTAACAAAAAATTATGACTCTAAAAAATCGCTACAAAGAATCAATTAGACCAAAACTTTTAAAAGACCTTGGTCTTAAAAATATTCATCAAGTACCTAAAGTTGTCAAAGTCAACGTTAACAGAGGTCTTGGTGAGGCAGCTTCAAATTCTAAAGCTTTAGAAGCCTCTTTAAACGAAATGGCAACAATTACAGGACAAAAGGCCTTAGTAACTAGGGCTAAAAAAGCTATAGCGGGTTTTAAAATTCGTGAGGGTATGCCGATTGGTTGTACTGTAACTTTGAGAGGAGACAGGATGTATTCCTTTTTAGAAAGATTTATCAATCTAGCACTACCAAGAATAAGAGACTTTAGAGGAGTTAATCCAAAAAGTTTTGATGGAAGAGGGAATTACACTGTTGGGGTAAAAGAGCAATTGATTTTTCCTGAAATCTCTTTTGATAAAATAGATTCAATTAGAGGTATGGATATAACTATTGTCACTAGTGCAAAATCAGATCAAGAAGGTAAAGCTCTTTTGCAGGAGTTAGGAATGCCTTTTAGTAAGAATTAAATTAAAACTATGTCAAATCACGATCCTATTTCAGATATGCTTACTCGCATTAGAAATGCGAGTCAAAAAAAGCATACAACCACAACAATCCCTGGTTCAAAAATGTCCTTAAGTATCGCTAAAGTACTTCAAAAAGAGGGGTTCATTTCTGACATTAATGAGGAAGGTGAAGGTTATAAATCACAAATAATACTTGGCCTAAAATATAGTGGTAAAAATAAATTCCCTACTATTCGATCTATGCAAAGAGTTAGTAAACCCGGTTTGAGAATTTATAAAAATACTAGAGCTTTACCAAAAGTACTTGGAGGTCTCGGAGTTGCTATTATATCTACTTCTAAAGGTGTCATGAGTGATCGTGATGCTAGGAAGCAAGGTATAGGTGGTGAAGTACTTTGCTATGTTTATTAAGGAGGATTAATCATGTCAAGAATCGGAAAAACACCAGTACGAATACCAGATAAAGTAACTGTTGATTTTGATGGATTAATAGTTACAGTTAAAGGCCCCAAGGGTGAGTTAAAACGTCAGATGCCAGAAGGAGTTAGTTTTGATAAAAAAGATAATACTGTTGTAGTAAGTCCCACTACTACCAAAATATTCTCAAGGCAAAGACATGGTTTATGTAGAGCTTTAATTGCAAATATGGTTGAAGGGGTTAGTCAAGGTTTTTCAAAAAAACTTGAAATTGTAGGCGTTGGATCCAGAGCACAAGTTAAAGGTAAGAATCTAGTTGTAAGTGCAGGATATAGTCATCCTATAGAAATGATCCCCCCTGATGGTATAACATACAAGGTTGAGAGTAATACAAACGTTACTGTATCTGGAATTGATAAGGAAATTGTTGGTAATGAAGCAGCAAAAATCAGATCAATTAGACCTCCAGAACCATATAAAGGTAAAGGAATTAAATATCATGATGAGAGAATTCTCAGAAAAGCTGGTAAATCTGGCAAAAAATAATTCCAATTAAAAAAATGACCAAACTTTCCAGGAAATTACAAACCCAAAAAAGACATAGAAGATTAAGGAGATTCTTAATTGGAGATGCAACTCGTCCAAGATTGTCTGTATTTCGCTCTAATAACCATATTTATGCCCAGGTTATAGACGATAGCGCTCAAACAACTATTTGCTCAGCTTCAACTGTTGATAAAGAACTAAGAGAAAAATCTGAGAAATTACCTTCTGATTGTAATTCCTCTTCCATTGTTGGAAAATTATTAGCAAAGAGAGCGATAAAAAAAGGTATTAAGCAAGTAATTTTTGACCGTGGAGGTAATTTATATCACGGCAGAGTAAAAGCACTTGCAGATGCTGCTCGTGAAGCTGGCCTAGAATTCTAACTTTTAATTTTTTATTATGACTGACACTCCAACAAAACAAGAAATTCAATCCAAGAGCGATAATGTTCCTGGAGCTATACCTGTAGAACAAAGAAAGAATAATCGTAATGATCGAAAAAGAAATAGAAGAGGTGATTCAAAAAATTTAGAGAGAGATTCTGATTGGCAAGAAAGAGTTGTCCAAATTCGACGCGTTTCTAAGACTGTTAAAGGTGGAAAAAAAATGAGTTTTAGAGCAATTGTTGTTGTAGGTAATGAGAAAGGTCAAGTTGGAGTAGGAGTTGGTAAAGCAGGGGATGTCATTGGTGCGGTGAGAAAGGGAGTTTCAGATGGTAAAAAGAATCTTGTCAGAGTACCCTTAACCCCAAATAATTCAATACCGACTTTATCTTTAGGTCGAGATGGTGCTGCTAATGTACTAATTAGACCAGCTGCCCCGGGTACAGGTGTAATTGCTGGTGGTTCAATAAGAACAGTTTTAGAATTAGCTGGCATAAAAAATGTTTTAGCAAAAAGATTGGGTAGTAAAACACCTTTGAATAATGCAAGAGCCGCTATGGTAGCTCTTTCTCAATTAAGAACACACAAATCTGCCTCAAGGGAGAGAGGCATATCACTTGAACAGCTTTATTCTTGAAAATTATGACTTCAACATTAAATTCACTTAAATCAAACTCTGGCTCGAGAAAGAAGAAATTAAGAAAGGGTAGAGGTATTGCAGCCGGTCAGGGTGCATCATGTGGTTTTGGAATGAGAGGGCAAAAGTCACGTTCTGGAAGACCCACACGTCCAGGTTTCGAAGGTGGTCAAATGCCCTTATATAGAAGAGTTCCAAAATTAAAGCACTTTGAAATAATTAATCAAAAGAACTTTTCTATAATTAATTTAGAAAAACTAAATGATTTCAAAGATAACGATACTGTGAACCTAGACTCACTAGTTAAGAAAGGATTGATCTTCAAGCCCAAATTTCCTTTAAAAATCCTTGGCAACGGAAAACTTAATGTAAAGTTAAAAGTCCAAGCTCATGCATTTACAAAAATTGCAAAACAAAAAATTGAGGACGCAGGTGGATCCTGCGAGCTTATAAATAATAAAAAATTTACTTAAAATTTAGGTAAGCTTAAAAATGTTTGTCAACAAAAGTAGGAATCCTAGCGCTTCTGAAATACTTTCTCAATTATTTTTAAATAAAGAGCTAAGGAGTAGAGTTTTAACAACTTTAGGTCTCCTTCTTTTAGTAAGACTTGGTATTTATATCCCGATGCCTGGTATTGATAGGGTTGCTTTTAAAAGTTTTATAGATCAAGGTGGTCAACTTATAGGTTTTTTAGACATTTTTACTGGAGGAGGAATTTCAACCTTAGGGATATTTGCATTAGGCATACTTCCTTTTATTAATGCATCAATAATTATTCAGCTTCTCACAGCTTCATTGCCGGTGCTTGAAGATTTACAAAAAAATGAAGGAGAAGCAGGAAGAAGAAAAATTGCTCAAATAACTAGATATGTTTCATTAGGATGGGGGTTTTTGCAAAGCATAATTTTTTCCTTAATTCTCAGACAATATGCTATTCAGGGGATAAGTGAAACTACATTTGTCTTACAAACCTCTATTGCCTTAGTTACTGGCTCAATGTTAGTAATGTGGTTTAGTGAAATTATTACAGAGAAAGGGATAGGTCAAGGGGCTTCACTGGTAATTTTTTTGAATATTGTTTCGACTTTACCTAAGGCTCTAAGTTCAACTATTGAAAAAGCTCAAACTGGCGATAGAGGTGATGTTTTGGGTATAGCAGTTTTACTTGGAGTATTTTTACTGACAATTGTTGGGATCATTTTTGTCCAAGAGGGAGCAAGACGCATTCCTATTGTTAGTGCAAAAAGGCAGATAGGAAGTTCAACACTACTTCCTACCAGGCAAAGTTATTTACCTTTGAAATTAAATGCAGGTGGAGTCATGCCTATAATATTTGCATCTGCTTTAATCTTTTTACCTATAACTATTGCAAATGTTACGGGTAATCCAGTCTTAATCAAGTTAGCCAGTAGTTTAAATCCCGGATCTTCTAATCCATGGCCATATGCTCTTACTTTCTTCTCCTTGATTTTGGGGTTCTCCTATTTTTATGCATCTCTTACTATTAATCCAGTTGATGTAGCTTCAAATTTAAAGAAAGGAGGAGTAGCGATACCAGGAGTTAGACCAGGAACTAATACAGCAAACTACCTATCAGGTATACAAAATAGGTTAACTTTATTGGGAGGATTATTTCTGGGTTCAGTAGCTATAATCCCTGCTGCAGTAGAAAGAGCTACAAATGTTCAGACCTTTCAAGGCTTAGGAGCGACTTCATTACTTATTCTAGTAGGTGTTGCTATAGATACTGCTAAGCAAATTCAAACTTATGTTATTTCACAAAGGTATGAGGGACTAATTAACAATTAATGAAGAAACATTTACTTTTTTTAGGAGCTCCTGGAGCAGGGAAAGGGACTCAAGCGGAATTGCTAAGTCAAACTAATTCTTACTTACACCTTTCTACTGGTGAATTATTAAGAAAAGAAATCGAAATGAATACTACTCTTGGTATTCAGGTAAAAGATATTATGAATCGAGGGGAACTTGTTAGTGATGAGCTCGTATTAAAGATAGTAAGACATAACTTAGTTAAGGATAATAAAGGTTGGATTTTAGACGGTTACCCAAGAAATTTATCTCAAGCAAATTCATTGAATGAAGTCTTAACTGAAATAGATCAGCCTTTAGAAGTGGTTTTTTACTTAGATATTCCAGAAGAAGTGCTAATTAAGCGATTGCTTTTAAGAGGGAGAAAAGATGATACAGAAGAGACAATTAGAACAAGAGTTGCCATTTATAAAAAAACAACAGAACCATTGATTCAATATTTTAAAGATCTCTCATTGTTAGAGTATATTGACGCTGATAGAGACTTAAAAACCATTTCCTCCGATATCAAACAAAAAATGGCTTGATGATGATGTAGAATATAGTATTAACGTTTTATTTGTTAATCCCCTATGAAGGTCAGATCTTCAGTCAAAAAAATTAGTCCTGACGATCAGATCGTGAGGAGAAGAGGTAAAATCTATGTTATTAACAAGAAAAGACCTCGCAATAAACAGCGTCAGGGTTAAATTTCAACCCTTAAATTCAAACTTTTACTTATTCAAAACACGTGGCCAGGATTGCAGGAATTGACATACCTCGCGAAAAGCGAGTTGAAATTGCACTAACATACGTTTATGGAATTGGTTTAACGAGATCAAAGTTAATTCTCGATAATACGGGCGTAAACCCAGATACTCGTGTCAAAGACCTTTCAGATTCTGATGTGCAAAAGCTCAGAAGTGCCACAGAAGAATTTACTTTAGAAGGGGATTTGAGAAGAAAAGAGGGAATGGCTTTAAAACGTCTACAAGATATAGGCTGTGTAAGAGGTAGAAGACATAGAATGAGTCTTCCAGTAAGAGGTCAAAGAACTAGAACCAATGCAAGAACAAGGCGGGGTTCTAGGAAAACAGTTGCTGGAAGAAAAAAATAATTAACTAAACTATCCAAAACTGAAGTATTAAATTAAAACATCATGCCAGCTACAGTAAAAAAAACAGGCTCAAAGAAATCTAAACGTAATGTACCGAATGGGGTGGTACATATCCAAAGCACATTTAATAATACTATCGTCTCAATTACTGACACATCTGGCCATGTAATTTCTTGGTCTTCTGCAGGCGCAAGTGGATTTAAAGGCGCTCGGAAAGGCACACCATTTGCTGCTCAAACAGCTGCTGAAGCTGCAGCCAGAAGAGCACTTGATCAAGGTATGAGGCAAATAGAAGTTCTAGTTAGAGGGCCTGGCGCAGGTAGGGAAACGGCCATAAGAGCTTTACAAGTGGCCGGATTAGAAATAACTCTAATAAGAGACGTAACTCCATTGCCTCATAATGGATGTAGAAGACCTAAACGAAGACGCGTTTAGTTCTTAACTATTCTCAACCCCCCAAAAAACTCTTAACCTCATTATTTTCCGTGTTGCAATACCAGATTGACAGAATCGACCATCAAATAGCAGATGATCGCTCCCAAACAGGAACTTTTTTAATTGGTCCTCTAGAAAGGGGACAAGCTACAACTTTGGGTAATTCCCTTAGAAGAGTCCTCATGGGAGGACTTGAAGGAAGTGCAGTTACTGCAGTAAGAATTGCAGGAATTAATCATGAATATGCCACTATTCCTGGAGTCAGAGAAGACGTTTTAGATATCCTTCTTAATTGCAAGCAATTATCAATAAATAGTTCTAATCCAGAGCTCGAAATCGGCAGGTTAGTGGCGAGTGGTCCAATGGAGGTGAAGGCAAATGACATCCAATTCTCCTCTCAAGTTGAAATTGTTGACGGCGAAAAGCCGATCGCGACTATTCAGGAGGGTCATAACTTAGAGTTGGAAATCCATGTTGAAAGAGGTGTTGGATATAGACCCGTAGACCGTAAGAGTGAAGAGACAACTGCTATTGATTTACTTCAAATAGATGCTGTATTTATGCCAGTGAAAAGAGTGAATTTTACGATTGATGAAACTGCTGTAGCAGAAGGCG
>QCNA01000026.1 GCA_003213375.1 Prochlorococcus sp. AG-424-A03
GCTTCGTTTGTCTGCAAGAGAAACTATGAGATGTGCACAAGGGCTATATGAGAGAGGTTTCATAACATATATGAGAACGGATTCGGTTCATCTCTCCGAACAAGCCACAAGAGCTGCTAGAGAATGTGTCAGTTCTATGTATGGAAAAGAATATTTATCTAACTCACCAAGACAATTTAATTCAACTGCAAGAAATGCTCAAGAAGCACACGAAGCTATTAGGCCTGCAGGTGAGATATTTAAAACACCGAAGGAAACTAATCTAACTGGTAGAGACTTATCACTTTACGATTTAATTTGGAAAAGAACTGTAGCTAGTCAAATGGCGGAAGCTAGGTTAACAATGATTAATGCTGAAATTAGCGTAGGGGATGGATTATTTAAATCAAGCGGGAAAAGTATTGATTTCGCAGGATTCTTCAGAGCTTATGTCGAGGGAAGTGATGACCCAAGTTCATCTCTTGAACAACAAGAAATTATTCTCCCAAACTTAACAACTGGCACATGTCTTGAAGTTACTAATAAGGAATCTACTTTTCATGAAACTAAACCTCCTGCAAGGTATACAGAGGCCGCATTAGTTAAAGTTCTTGAAAAAGAAGGGATTGGAAGACCTTCTACCTATGCCAGCATTATTGGGACCATAGTTGATAGAGGTTATGCGAATATATCTTCCAATACTTTGGCTCCAACTTTTACAGCTTTTGCTGTTACGGCTCTATTAGAAGAACATTTTCCTGATCTGGTTGATACTACTTTTACTGCAAAAATGGAATCTTCATTGGATGAAATATCTTCAGGCAATCTTGAGTGGCTACCATACCTCGAAACTTTCTATAAAGGTAAAAATGGTTTGGAGGTAAAGGTTCAGAAAACAGAGGGTGATATTGATGGTAAAGCTTATAGACAAGTTGATTTTGAAGACCTTCCTTGCGTAGTCAGAATAGGCTCTAACGGACCTTGGCTAGAGGGTATAAAAATTGATGAATCTGGTAATGAAATTCAGGCTAAAGGTAATCTTCCAATGGATATTACTCCTGGAGATTTAGACATAAAACAAGTTGATCAAATCTTAAGTGGCCCATCGGATCTTGGTACTGATCCAAAAACTGGGGAAAAAGTCTTTTTAAGATTTGGCCCTTATGGACCTTACGTTCAATTGGGAAATAATGATCAAGATAAAGCTAAACCAAGAAGAGCTTCATTACCCAAAGAGTTGAAAACTGATGATCTAACTCTAGATGAGGCTCTTGTACTTTTAAGTTTGCCTAGATTGTTAGGAACTCATCCTGAAGGAGGAGTTGTTGAGGCTGATAGAGGAAGATTTGGCCCGTATATCAAATGGATTAAAAATGAAAATGAATCTGAAAACAGATCCTTAAAGAAAGAAGATGATGTTTTTACAGTTGATATAGAAAGAGCATTAGAAATTCTTGCGATGCCAAAAATGGGTAGAGGTGGTCAAGAGGTACTTAAAGACTTTGGAAAACCGAAAGAATTTAAAGAAAAAATTCAAATATTAAATGGAAGATATGGCGTCTATTTAAAATGTGGCAAAACTAATGTTTCGATTGCCAAAGGGACTGACATAGAAAAAATTACCATAGATGACGCAGTATCTCTTTTAGAAGAAAAACTAAAAGATAAAAAAGGCGCAATTTTAAAAAAAACAAAGATTAGTAGTAAAAAAACTATAAGGAAAAAGAAAAGTTAGAAAAAAATATGATTTTTAAAAAAAAAGAATTTTTTTTATTAATTTTTTTAATTTTCTTGCAATCATGCTCTGGAGGGAGGATTGGAAATTTTCTTGAAAGTAGTTTTAATGATTTAGAAAAAACTAGCAAAAATCAAGATTTACAAAATAACTTATTAAATAAAAACGATATAAATTTAGAAAAAGAAAACAAAAAATTTGATGATCAAAAAAATAAAAAAATTAAAAAAGTAGAAAAGCCAAATAAAATATTACCAGAAAATAAAAACGATATAAATTTAGAAAAAGAAAACAAAAAATTTGATGATAAAAAAAATAAAAATATTAAGAAGCCTACAAAAAATAGAAATATTGATCTTCAATCTTACAAAATAATATTCATTTTAAAAGATGTAGATCCAAAAGATCCCACTGAAGAGTTGAGTTCCATATTGAGTAATTCTGAGGTAAATTTTGAAATAGAAAAGATTGAACGTATCTTAGATTCAAAAAGTAAGAGTATGAATAAAAATTAATTAAAAATATTCAACAAAAAATGAAAATAACAACAAAAACTGAAGCATTAAATATTGTCGAGACCTCTTATTTAGCATCTCTTTCGTCTTTATTATGGGTTGCATTATATTATCTTCCAATTGGGGGAGCTTTATTAAGGTTGATTTTACCCCTCCCAATGATCTTGTTGCACTTGAGAAGAGGAACTAAAATTGCATTGGAAGGACTTTTAATACAATTTCTACTTTTATTCATAATTATGGGTCCTGTTAGAGGAACTTTATTTTTATTTCCTTATGGTATCTTGGCTTTTTGGTTAGGTTGGTGTTGGTTTAAAGAAAAGAATTGGAAACTTAGTTTAACTGGGGGAGTTGTTATTGGAACCCTTGGCTTCTTTCTAAGAGTAATAGCATTATCTACGCTGGTTGGAGATAATCTTTGGGTATTAATTACTAGAGCGAGTTATGGACTAATAGAAAAATTCATTGGATTATTTAATTTACCTTTATATCCCTCAATTTTGACTATACAATTAGGTGCAATTTTATTAATAATTTTTCAAGAAATAGTTTATGTTTTAACTGTGCATGTAGTAGCCTATTCTCTGTTCCCTAGATTTAAATTAACCATCCCAGATCCTCCAAGATTATTAAATAGCCTTGTTGATTTTAATAATTAAAAAAAGTAAGAATGTACAGTACAGAATTAGGGATAAATTTTTTTGGTAATGAATCCAATAAAAAAAGACAACTTTATAAGATAGAAATACTTAAAAAGAATATTAAAAATTTAAAAATATTTCTTATAATTGCTGGTACTAATACATCACAAATTCCAGGAATTTCCGCAGCAGGTATTAATGCAAAATCAAGGAGAACGACTGCGCTCGCAGATGCCGAATTTTTGCTTGAGGGTGCTTCAAAAGATCATAAATATAAATTGCCTCTTCTCAATGCAGGAGTAACTCCGGCTCTAATCAGTCATGTTTGTTCAAAGCTTATAAATATTTATCCAGTGATTGTTCCTCTGGGAATAGGAGTAAAGCCTTATTTTAATCATTTGGTTGTAGAAGATAGAAATTTGGGCCCATCAAATTGTCTTACTACTGGTAAATCGATGTCTAAAGAGAGAGTATTAAATCTCTATGAAAAAGGTCTTGCAATAGGAAAATCCTTAAAACAACCAGTTTTAATTTCTGAATCTGTACCGGGGGGCACCACAACTGCTCAGGCAGTAATGGAAGCTTATGGTTTGCAGGTATCTAATTTAGTAGGGAGTAGTTTATTTAAAGCTCCAAGAGAACTAAGAAGAAAAGTAGTTAAAAGAGGACTTTTTAATGCAAATTTCAAGGCTTATTTCGACTCTTTTGATGTTATCGCGGCGGTAGGTGATCCTTTCCAAGCTTTCTCAATGGGTCTATTAATTGGTGCCAGGTTAGCAAAACAACCTGTAATATTGTCTGGAGGAAGTCAGATGTTAGCGGTCATTTTGCTTGTCTTAGAATTTTTAGATGAAAAAAATAAAGATGAATTTATTGAAGATGTTTTTATTGCGACAACTGGGTGGCTTGTAAAAGATAATTCTCTAAATGATTTAGTAAATCTAATTAATGAAAAATATGATGTCAAATTATTAGGTTTAGCCAGTCCTTTAAATTTCAAATCTTCAAAATACAAAGAATTAAGGGACTATGAATTAGGTCATGTGAAAGAAGGTGTAGGTGCTGGTGGAATATCATTGCTTGCTTTCTTAGATGGATTTAAAAATGAAGAAATAGTTTCATTGTGTCAACTGAATCTGGAAATGATGAAGGACCTAGGTCAAATTTCTTTAGAGAAGGATTGCTGAATGTTCTCAAAATTTGCAACCAGAAGAGAATTTTTAAATTGTGGTAAGCTTTCGCTTTTATTTTTCTTAAACTCTTGCAGTAATCTACCTAACAAAATAAAAATTGCATTACAAAATTCTTTTTATCCAGAATCTTTTAAAGATACGATTCCAAAAGATTGGAAGCAGGAAAAATTTAATTTTGAAAACATTCGGCTACAAAAAAATAGAAACACAATTTTCAATTCTGACTTTACTTTAATAAATGATGGATGGATTTCTAGTATAGATTTTTCAGAATTTGAAAAAATAAAAGAATATGCACTGTTGGAAAATTTGGATAAGAGATCGATAGATTTTTTGGGAAGCTTTAATCAAAATCAGAGGAGTAAATTATTTCCTATTGGCGTGGTACCCTATACAGTTATCATTAAAAATAATAAAGAATTAATAAATTCAGCCAGAACATCTTGGGATTTTCTTCTTTCTAAAAAATTAAATGGGAAAATTATTTTTCCACAAAGTCCCAGAATAATATTTTCAATTGCTCAAAAAATTAATTCATCTAATTCTTTAAAAAAACTCAAAAACCAAGCAATGTTATTTGATGATAAAAATATGCTAAATTGGTTGATTAATACTGATGCCATTGTCGCAATAGTTCCTTATAGTCTTTGTTCAAAATATTTAAAAATAGATCCAAGGCTTTCTTTAGTTTTCCCAAGCCAAGGCGTACCTTTGATGTGGCATTTTCTTCTTAGTCGATCAAATCTAAATAATGCAATTTTGATTAAATGGATTAAATCTTTAGAAAATAAATCAATAGTAGATAAATTAGTAAGCCAGGGTTGGTATCTTCCATTCAATAGTGGTTATTTGCAAAGTAAATATAAATCTGAAATACTCCCCATTTCAGGACCTTCTGAGAAATGTTGGGAAAATAGTTGGTCTTTCCCTGTCTTAACAAATGAACAAAAAATTAATCTTAAAAATATTTGGAATGAATACTTATCCCCATAATCTTCTTGTAGGATTTTCAATTAATAAGTTATGAGTTTCCTTTAATAAATTTGGTATATCTAATTTACTAGGACATTTAGGAACACATTGATTACATTTTTGACAAAATGAGGAATTTTTTTCTTCCCACCAGTGGCCAGCTTCTCCTATTAAATTGTATCTTTCTTTTGAAAATTCTAATTGGCCATAACCAATAGATATATTTCTTAAACGAAGTATTTCTGGAATAGGCACTTCATTTGGACATGGAAGACAAGATCTACATTGTTCACATTTGGTTGAGTTTAATCTTTCATTAGAAACTTCCTCAATTTTATTAAGGGCGCTTTTTTCAAGTTTTGTAAGCTTCTCGAATGAGTTTCTAAGTTTATGTGCAAATTCAAAATCTTTTTTGTTTGTCGCCCCCAAGGATAAAGTTGTAATGCCTTTTGAAAGTAGAAATCGATAGGCTAATTCTAATGGATGAAAAGGCTTAGAGGCCTCTATCAAAATATCACTTGGAGAATACAATCTACCGCCTTTATCAGCAGGTGATATTGCTAAAACTCCCATACCTTTTTTTATAGCTTCCTCTGCTAAAGCAATCTTAGATTGATCTAAATAATGTAAATGAAGACTACAAAAAGTAAAAACTTCACAGTTAATTGCATCTTTAATTAGTGAATAACTTCCGTGAGAACTAAAGCCAACTTGATCAACTAGTTCCTTCTCAAGTATCCAAGATATGAATTTCTTTCCCTCTCCAGCAAGAACCCAATCTAGATGTTGTTTTAAGTTGAGTCCGTGAATTGCAAGATTATTAATTTTCTCGCGATTTAAATTTTTAAGAGACTTTTTAAAATTATTTTTTAAAAAGTCAAAATCACCCTTAGGTAAAACTTTGGAAGTAATCACCCAATTTTTTTCTTTTATATTCTCTTCTATTGCTAATTTTTTTATTGAATTTCCAATAAGTGATTCAGCATCACCATAAGAGGGAGCTGTTTCTATGTGGTTAATTCCTACATAATATGCATTTTTTATCATGCTATACATTTTTTCTAGACTTTCAGTTGCTCGCATTGTCCCTAAAGTGAATAAGCTCACTTTCGCACCTCTACCAAATGATCTTTTTTGTGAATTTATAATCATCTAAATATGATCAATTTCTTTTTGTTTACTCTTTAATTTATTTATAGTTGAAAATCATTTAAAGTAAATTATAGTAAATACAAAATTTTGCAAAAAATTTTTCTTAAATCTATGTTTACAGGAATAATTCAATCAGTTGGAAAACTAAGACAAGAAAAAAAATATTTTAGAAATTGAAATTCTAGATAATTTATTTGATATGGCAATCGGTGACAGCATAGCTGTTGATGGAATTTGTTTGACAGTTAAAGAGATTTTTCAAAATCAATTTACTGTTGATGTTAGTGAGGAGACATTAAAAAAAACAACTTTAGGAGTAAAGTCAAACCTGAATCAGATTGTTAATTTGGAGCCGGCTCTTAGGGTGTCTGACCGTCTAGGAGGGCATATAGTCAGCGGACATGTTGATGGCCTTGGAACAGTTGAGAATATAGAAAAATTAGAGAAATCTTGGCTCTTATCAATAAAGTGGAAAAATAAAAATTTTTCAAAATATGTAGTTAATAAAGGGAGTATTTGTGTGAATGGTATAAGTCTTACGATTGCAAAATATGAGCAGGAAGGAGAAATATTTACTATTGCGATAATTCCTCATACTTGGCATAACACAAATCTGAATAAATTAAATATCGGTGACAGTGTAAACCTTGAGGCAGATGCACTAATTAAATACGTAGAGAAATTACTTTTATTTAATAAAAATAGTAATCAAGATTTATCTTCAGATAATATTTCTTCCGAGTGGCTTAAAGAAAACGGTTGGTAAGATATATTTTTTAATTTAATGGAATCAGATGAATTGTTTTTGACTCTTTTTTAAGATCGATTTTAAATTCCTGGCCAGGTTCTAGACCTAATTTTTTGGTGTAAGCATGGCCAATTAATAGGTTCCCATTGCCATGAACTTTAGTTTTGAATTCTGTCTGCCTGCCTCTTGAAGCTCTATTACTATTTTTCCCCAGACGACCATTTCCTATTTTGTAACCCTTAGCTTCGATAAGCGCCCTATAAAAACTTTTTCTTAAGATTCTTCCACTTGGACCTACGTATCCACAACCTTTTGCTATCTCATCTTCAGATTTTTTACTTAATAACTTTGCTTTTTCAAGAAGTTCTTTTCCTTCCAGCATTATCTGACGAATTCATAATTATATATTCTTACTAAAAAGGAGAACTGTGGCAATATAAATTAATAAAAAATATATTTAATTTTTGAAATTTAGTTTTTTATAAAAGATACAAAATAATAAATAAAACAACCCATATTCCATCTACAAAATGCCAGTACAATTCAACAGCTTCCAATGGGAACATATTTTGACTAGTTAATCTTCCGCCATTGATTCTCGATTGCCAAGCAATAATTAAAATCATTAAAGTGCCTAAAGTGACATGTAATCCATGAAAACCAGTAAGAGCATAAAAAGTACTTGCAAATAAATTATCGGTTAATCCAAAAGGTAAATGAAAATATTCAAATAATTGACATATTAAAAATATAATTCCAAGAAAAGCAGTAAAAAATAACCATTTTTGGGAATTTGAGTTTTTATCTTTTAAAAGTGCTTTACCTGCTTTATGGAAAGTTGCACTACTAACAAGTAACAAAATTGTATTGAGAGTAGGTATTGGTAGTTCTAATTCATAAATAGCACCATCTGGTAATGGATTTACTGCTTTATAAGTTAAATAAGCAGCAAAGAATCCAGCAAAAGTCATTCCGTCCGCAATTAGGAAAGTTATAAGACCAAACATTCTGAAGTCTTCATGTGTTTCATTAACTTCAGAATTATTTTTTTGAATTTCTTTTGAGCTATCTAGTGTTGTCATATGTTTTTATTTTTGTTCAGAAATTTCTTTACCATAACCATATGGTTCTTCAACTAATGGAGCTTCTCCTTTCCAATTTTCAACTGGAGGGGGAGAAGATGTTAACCATTCAGGTGTAAGAGCATTCCAAGGGTTATCTCCAGCATTTTTTCCATTTCTCACACTAAGGAATACGTTAATTAAAAAGGGAATTGTACTTATAGCCATTAAAAGAGCCCCAAGGCTACTAATTTGATTAACGAACTGGAATTGAGGATCATATTCTGCAACTCTTCTTGGCATTCCATTTAAACCAAGCCAATGTTGAGGAGCAAAGCACAAGTTAAATCCAATAAAAGTAATTATAAAGTGTAAAATTCCTAATTTTTTATTGAGCATTTTCCCAGTTACTTTGGGGAACCAATGATAAATTGAAGAGAAAATAATAAAAACAGTCCCTCCATAAACTATGTAATGAAAATGGGCTACAACGAAATAGGTATCATGTACGTGAATATCGAAAGGTACCTGTGCCAAAGCGACTCCTGTAATACCTCCAAAAACAAAATTTATAATAAATCCACAAGAGAATAACATTGCACTATTGATAGAAATTTTACCTCCCCATAATGTTGCAACCCAATTGAAAAATTTTATACCTGTCGGAACAGCAATAAATGCTGTGGCGATAGTAAAGAATAATCTCATCCAAGGGGGCGTTCCACTCGTAAACATGTGATGCGCCCAAACAACTAAACCTAAAACCACTATCCCCATTATTGAAAAAACCATTGTTGTATATCCAAAAAGTGGTTTTCTAGCATGTACAGGAAGTATTTCACTAACTAAACCAAAGGCAGGAAGGACCATAATGTATACAGCAGGATGAGAATAAAACCAAAATAAATGCTGATAAACTACGACATTGCCACCTAAAACAGGATTGAAAAAACCTGTATTAGCGATGATATCGAAACTAAGTAGAATTAAAGTGCCTGCTAAAACAGGAGTTGACAAAACAACTAATAGACTTGTTCCAAGCATTGCCCAACAATACATTGGTAATTGCATAAGTTTTAATCCTGGCCTTCTTAGTTTGATAATGGTCGCGATAAAGTTTATTCCACCAAATATAGAACTGCCTCCAAGTAATAGAACGCTCAGAATCCAAATAATTTGTCCCGATTGAGGAGTAGTTATGCTCAAAGGAGGATAAGCCGTCCATCCAGCTTGAGCAGCACCCTCAACAAAATAGCTTGCTACCAGCATCAAACCTGAAGGAGGAATTAACCAAAAAGCTACGGCATTTAATCTTGGAAATGCCATATCTCTTGCACCTACATAAAATGGAATTAAATAATTTCCAAAAGCACCGTTAACTACAGGCACTATCCAAAGGAATATCATTATTGTTCCGTGTAAAGTTAAAACTTGGTTATAAACATCTCTTGGCATAAAGTCAGACATTGGACTAGCTAGTTCAATTCTTATAGCGCTCGCTAATGTTCCTCCTATTAAATAAAAAAGAAAACCGCAAACTAAGTATTGTATCCCAATTACTTTATGATCAAGGCTAAAACTAAAGTATCTAAGCCAGCCTTTAGGTTGAAGGCTTTCATTATTAGTTTTTTGTGGATCAATTGATATTGTCATAAATTTACCTCGGGTTTTTTATTTTTGTTAAACCATTCGTTGTAATCAGATTCTTCTTCAACAATTATGGATGCTCTCATCCCTCCATGGTATGGGCCACATAATTCTGCGCAAATTATCGGATATTTTCCTACTTTTGTAGGAGTGAAATTTAGAATAGTAGGTTGTCCTGGAATAATATCCTGTTTAATTCTGAACTCTGGCACCCAAAAAGCATGAATGACATCTTTGGATTCCATTTTCATTGATACTTTTTGATCAACAGGAACGTGTAGTTCTCCTGATATGAAATTGCCATTGGGATAATTGAATAGAAATGCAAATTGCATAGCTGAAACTTCAACTGATAAATTATTTATTGCTATTTCATTATCAGAAGTTTGACTTATACCCGCCCATATTTTTTCAGTGTTAGAACTCATCATTTCGTGGTTATGATTTAGTTCTTTCATCCCTCCCATTCGATCGTAGATGTTATAACTATATAAACCTATTAACAAAACAATTATTGAAGGGATAATTGTCCATACAATTTCTAAGCTTAAATTTCCCTCTAAAGCTATACCATCTCCTATCTGATCATTTCTTTTCCTAAACTTAAATAAGCTATAAATAACAGCTATTGTCATTCCTATAAAAATAATTAATCCAATGATGAAAAGAATTTTAAAAAGTTCGTCGTAAATTGGTGCATTAATACTTGCTTCCGCTGGGAGCAAATTTACATTAAAACCAATCCAAAAAGATATAGCAAAAACTAGTGAAATAATTAGTATTAAATAAATTTTTTTATTTAACAATTGATCTCAAAAAATTTGTATTTATATCCTCAAGATATTCAATTTTTTTAATCCTGCATCCTTTGTTAAAAGAAAAACATTTAAATTCACAACTTCTTAAGATTTATGAAATAAAAGGCGTATTATTAATAACTTTTTAGAGTTAATTGTCAGGGAAAAAAGATTAAAATAGTAAATTATTTTTTAAATTTAACATATTAATTTTTAATTAATGTTTGGTTTTTGAATCTAATTTATTATGCAAAATAATAGGTTTTATCCATTTGATTAATAACCAATTATATAAATCAAAATATCTGACAATTTTTAAAAGGTTGGGAACTCATAGTGTATTTGCACTTATCGCACTAATCGTAATTGGAGGAGCTACGAGAGTCATGGAGGCAGGACTTGCCTGCCCAGATTGGCCATTATGTTATGGATCATTTTTGCCTTTTAAACATATGAACCTAAGAGTATTTCTAGAGTGGTTTCATCGTCTAGATGCTTTTCTGGTTGGAATATTAATTCTTTTTAAATTTTCGCTTTCAATTATTTGGAAAAATGAAATTCCAAATTGGTTACCTAAAACTTATTCATTTTTACTTTTTCTCGTTATTGTCCAAGGATCCTTTGGCGCTTTAACAGTAATAAACCTGCTTGATTCATATACTGTTACTGGCCATCTTTTAATAGCTTTTCTACTTCTCATTACAACAATTTCAATAAATCAAAATTTAGAAAATGACGACATTGAAGAGCCATTAATTTGGTGGAGATTATTATTTTTTGTTCCTCTTTTTCTTACTCTGATTCAATCTTTTATTGGCGTAAAGCTTTCATCAACCTGGTCAGCACATATTTGCTTATCTTTTAATAAACAATGTCTAATTCTAAATACACATAAATTATTTTCTTTTCCAATTGCTTTTTCAATTTTATTGATTATTGCTATTGCAATTTATAAGAGAAGTTTGCTTAATGAAAATTGGAAATATCTCACAACACTTATTTTTCTCTTGTTTTCCCAAATTACTTTGGGTGTTTTAAGTCTTAAAACAAATTTGAATGAACCTATTTTTATTATCGGTCATCAACTTAACGCCTCTTTATTTATTGCGATATTAACAACATTAATTTTTAGAAATCCTTTTACCAAAAAAGTTCTAAACCACTCCCTTAATCCCCAAACGTTCGGTATCAACTCATGAACAGTAGTAACATAGAAAACTTGAACTATAAAACTTCAATTAGGGATGAAGTTGTACCTTCAAGAAAAAGATTAACTTTGCCGCCTTGGCTTGAAGTAGCAAAACCTAGATTAATCCCACTTTTACTGGCAACAACTTTGGGAGGAATGGCTTTAACAGAAGAATGGCCTTTGTCTTCCCCGAAACTTATCTGCACTTTAGGAGGAGGCGCTTTAGCAGCAGCAGCAGCAGGAGCTCTTAATTGCTTGTGGGAAATGGAATTAGATAAAAGGATGATAAGAACTAGCAAAAGAGCCCTGCCAGCAGGAAAGTTGTCATCTGAGACTGTATTTTTAGCTGCAGTATCATGTACTTTGGCAGCTTCCATGCTTTTAGTAAGTGGTGTAAATTATTTGGCTGCGGGTTTAACTCTTCTTGGTTTATTTAGCTACGTAATTTTATATACAGTTATTTTGAAACCTCGTACAACAAAAAATATTGTTTTTGGAGGAGTTGCTGGTGCGATACCACCCTTAGTTGGAGCGTCTGCTGCCACAGGGCATGTAGGTCTTAGTGGTTGGTGGTTGTTTGGTTTAGTAATGTTATGGACCCCAGCTCATTTTTGGGCACTTGCAATTTTGTTGAAGGATGATTATGCATCTGTTGGTATTCCTATGCTTCCTTCTGTTAAAGGATCTGTTTTTACTGCTAAAGCGATTTCTCGTTACGGATGGGCAACAGTTTTAATGAGTATTATGGGAGTCTTTGCTCTACCTGAAGGGGGCCTTTTATACGGAATTATGTTATTGCCATTTAATGGAAGACTTTTGCAATTAATAAATGAATTAAAGAAATCTCCTGATGATCTTTCAAGAGCAAAGTCTCTTTTTAGGTGGTCTATTCTCTACATGTTTGGCATTTGTCTTTTATTATTAATTTCCAGAACCCAACTATCTGTAGAATTTGAGCAGCAATCTATGCAAATATTTTTATCTATTGTATCCCTGCTTAGTAATTAAATTAGATGTAAAATGTTTTTTAAGTAAATAGTAAGTTTGATGAATTATATAAAAGTTAAAGGGCTCTCAAAATCTTATTCAGATATCAATGCATTAAAAAATTTATCGATGGAAATTGAAGCTGGCACATTATTCGGAATACTAGGTCCAAATGGTGCTGGCAAATCAACACTAATAAAAATACTCGCTACTTTAATAGAGCCTGATAGTGGAGAAGTTTTTATAAATAATATTAATCTGATAAAAAATTCAAGGAAAATTAGAGAATTAATTGGTTATGTTGCCCAAGACATTGCACTTGATAAAATATTAACTGGACGAGAGCTTTTGGATTTTCAATCAGATTTATATCACATCAATAAAAATAAAAAATTTGAAAGGATAAAGAAATTAATAGATCAATTAGAAATGAATGATTGGATTGATCGTAAGTGCGGAACTTATTCAGGGGGAATGAAAAGAAGAATAGATCTGGCAGCTGGACTTTTACATTTGCCCCAAGTATTAATTTTGGATGAACCTACAGTTGGTTTAGATATTGAAAGTAGAAATATTATATGGCAACTTTTGAAAGATTTGAGAAATAATGGAATGACCATTATTTTAAGTAGCCACTATCTTGATGAAATAGATAAATTGGCAGACAGATTAGTGATAATTGATGATGGAAGAGTTATAGCAAAAGGGACTCCTGCAGAGCTCAAAAATAAATTAGGAGGAGATAGAGTAACTCTGAAAGTAAGAGAATTTAGTAATCAGGAAGAAGCAAATAATATATCAAAAATCTTATCTTCAATAGATGGAATTAGTCAGATTATCGTAAATGAAGCTCAAGGGTTCTCGATAAATTTCGTAGCAGATAAGCAAAAAGATTTACTTACTAAGCTAAAAGTCGAATTGGCTTTCTCAAAGTTTGAAATTTTTTCTCTTACCCAAAGTCAGCCAAGCTTGGATGATGTATATCTTCAGGCAACTGGGAAAACATTATTGGATGCTGAAATTTCTATGGCAGGGAAAAGAGACCTAAAAAAAGAATCAAAGCAATCCATGCGATAAAAAAACTTTTGGTTAACTAACTATAATAAATAGTAATTACTGATAATTATGGAATTACAACAGTATAATTTAATTTTTTTATATCAAGAAACATTTGCCTTAACAAAGAGATTATTTATTCAATTAAAAAGAAGACCATCAACTCTTTTAGCAGGAATATTACAACCAATAATTTGGCTTTTTTTATTTGGGGCATTATTCTCTAAAGCTCCTGAAGGTTTTTTACCAGGTGTTGATTCTTATGGGAATTTTTTAGGAGCAGGACTTATTGTTTTTACTGCTTTTAGCGGAGCCTTAAACTCTGGTCTTCCTTTAATGTTTGATAGAGAGTTTGGATTTCTTAATAGATTACTTGTGGCTCCTTTAACCAGTAGATTATCCATAGTTTTATCTTCTTTTTTTTACATAACAATCTTGAGCTTTGTTCAGAGTATTGTAATAATGATTGTTTCATACATTTTGGGTTATGGATGGCCCAACTTATATGGTTTAGGAATTGTATTTACAACACTAATTTTATTAGTTCTTTTTGTGACATCAATAAGTTTATGTTTAGCGTTTGTTTTGCCGGGACATATTGAATTAATCGCTCTTATATTCGTAATAAATTTACCTCTTCTATTTGCGAGTACCGCTTTAGCTCCAATCTCTTTTATGCCAAATTGGCTGGGATGGTTAGCTTCATTAAATCCATTAACTTTTGCTATTGAACCTATTAGGACTGCCTATACACAAACTATGGATTTAGGATTAGTGGCTTTACATGCCCCATATGGTGATTTAACTTGTAAGAGTTGTATCTCAATTTTATTTTCTTTAACAGTTTTTTCCTTGATTATTATAAGGCCTCTGTTAAACAGAAAGTTAAATTAGAAATTTTATGCTTTTAAAAAATCATTTAATAGAAGTTTTTAAACAAGCCTCTTTAGAAAATAATTTTTTGCTTAAAGAAAATGTTGTTCTTAAGTGGGTCCATAGATTTGGGATTGATTCATTAAATGATTTATTAATCCATAGTTCACTAGAAAAAGAAGATCAGCGTGAAGAAGAAAATCAAGAACATATATCTTTGATTGATGAAGTGCATAAAGAAAATCAAGAACAAATTAAGCTTGAATTATCAAAAACTTTTGAAAATATTGAAGAAACAAAGATGGAATCAAATGGCCTGGAAACTGCTAGAGGCAATGAAATATCTAGCAAAAGTCAAAATTCTAATAAAATAAATCAATTTACTGAAACCCCAAAATTACCCCTACCTTATATTAAAAATTTAAGAAAGTGGATTAACAACGATAAAAAAGCTAGTTAGCTTTTACATCATACCCGGCATTCCCATG
>QCNA01000027.1 GCA_003213375.1 Prochlorococcus sp. AG-424-A03
CTTAAAGTTTGTAATTACAAGCCGCTCACGAAATCGACCAATTTCCATGATTTATTTGAAAAACCCAAAATATATTTAACTTTAAGGGGATTTAATGATGTTTCATTAACAAATTCTCCAGAATTCTTTACTATTCTCTCTATATAATTTAATTCTACTAAAACAACTATTCGAGATGCAGTTTGCGATTCCAAATCAATCTTACGTATTTGGGAATTTATTTCCTTATAAATTTCTTTCTTGATATCGTTCTGTCTTTCTTCGATTGTTCGATCAATTAGACCTTTACTAACAATGTTAGAAAGATTTATTTCACTCTTTCCTGCTAAATAATTACTTTTACTTAGAAGCCATCCATTAATTAAATTCCTTATATCTTCCAAAGAAGGTGAAGCTGTATTGAGTTCTTTGAATTTATAGGAAATAATTGCAGTAGATTTCTCAGAAATAGAATTTAATTTACTTGAAGGATTTTTTTTTATTTCTTGAATAATATCTATTTCACTAAGCTTTTGATTTTTATCTATGGCAATTAAAGGTTTTTCAGCAATAGATTCGTCCTGAATTGATTTTTTTAAATTATTTCTTAAAAATCCAATGCCAAAACCAAATGCAAATAAGATCAAAAACGCGTAGATATAAATTAAATAGGGCGTACGGTTAATAATTTCTTTATCCTTTAAGAATTCCCCAAAACTAAACTTTAATTCAGCAATTTTTTCAATTAAATAATTATAAAACTCTATTGGTTTTTTCTTAAAGTATTCCTCATTGAAATCGTATCCTTTGATCTCAACCTTTTCATAATCTCGTTTTATACCACCAGGCCAAGGTAATTTCCTTTCATCAATATTGCCCAATAAATTATCAAAGTCTTCAGTCGTTTTTGCGGAGGATTCCGTCTCAATCTGTTGGCTCTGAAGATTTGACCTAATAGCAATTTTGTTTGATTTCTTTTCTAATTTTTCAATAAATTCTTGAATTTCCCTATCTTCAAACCAAGAATCTAAATCAACCTCTTTTGATTCAATGTCTCTATACCCAACTAAGACATCATTCTCTATCCAATTTTTACAAAAAATACATATCGCTTCTAACTTATTTCCAGGATAACTATTAAGCCAATCTCGTAAATTTTCATCAGAACTACTCGAAAACCTTGCTGAGGCTTGTTCAATATCAGCTAAAAGCAAATCTAAACAACCAACCAGAGGCATGGAATCAAGACCGGATAAATTTAGTTTTTTTAAAATTCTCCTCGCTTCAAATAATTTTTCTGGCTTTCTTCTAGAGAAACCAATAGCTGTTAAGGATAGAAAAGCTAAAAATCCTGCTTCTAATGATCCTCTTTTTTGTAATTCAAGAAACAAATCAATCTGTTCTTGCACTGTCAAAAATGGCTTAATTTGTTGAAAAAAAGCTTCAAACTCTTGCTGATTTAAATAATCTTTATATTCAGATTTATTATTACCTTCTAAACCACCTCTTTTGATTATTAAATTTTCCAACATACTTAAGCCTTTTTTATGAGACTCTTGATCATTCAGATCCCTACTAAGTAGATCTAGGATTCTGTAAGGAAGCAAAGCAACCAAGTCTTCTTCAAGTTCTTTTCTTATGTCTCCAAGCTTTCCCATTCTTTGTAGAAGTTGTATTCCTTCATGTAAAAAGTCGGCCGCGTTTGAATAGGATCTAAGCTGTTGTTCTTGAATTGCAGAATCTCTAGCTGTTAAAGCAGCCAACAATGTTAAATCAGCTTCTCTACTACTTCCTAAAGCTGGAGTTTGTGGGGGCTGCAATGCTTTTCTAGTGATTTTAAACGCTTCTTTTGGTGAACCCGATTCCCAAAGAAGTATTAATCCTGCTACTTCTCTATTTGAGGAAAAATCCAATCCAGAATTCCCATTTAACAACAAATTTTCATACTCTCTTCTGCTTTCTGGATCTGTAAGTAGATCAGCAGTAAGGCGGAGCAACTCGGATCTTTGGGTTAATACTTCATAAGTAAAACCTTCATCAGGTGTTTTATCTAACCGCAATTGAAACGCCCTTAATATTTCCTCAGAAGTTGCAGAGGGGCTTACGCCAATTAAACGAAAATGGTCTAAAGGAAGTTCCAAACAAATATCCTATTGAAAATTCTTAGACAAATTTTATCAAGTTAAAAATTTTTTTCACAAGGTCTTACAGAGTTATTAAAAAAAATCATGAAAATCGCCCTTCACGGCTTAGAATGTTAACAAATCAAAACTTCGTTAAGGTATTTTTCTTGGAAACAAACGTAGAGAGAATCTCAAATCTTCAAGACATAAAAAAAGCCGAATTAAATCGAGAAACCGGATTATTTCTTTATGAAGACATGACACTTGGTCGTAGGTTTGAAGATAAGTGTGCAGAAATGTATTACAGAGGGAAAATGTTTGGTTTCGTTCATTTATATAACGGTCAAGAGGCTATAAGTACGGGAGTAATTGGTGCCATGAAAAAGAAACATGATTGGTTTTGTAGTACCTATCGCGATCATGTTCATGCACTAAGTGCTGGTGTTCCCTCATTTGAAGTAATGAGTGAACTTTTTGGGAAAGCTACTGGTTGTAGCAAAGGCCGAGGTGGATCCATGCACTTATTCTCAAAAGAGCATCACTTACTCGGAGGATATGCATTTATCGGAGAAGGAATTCCAGTTGCCTTAGGGGCAGCCTTTTCAAGTAGATATAAAAAGGAAGTGGCTGGTGATAAAACTAGTGATGCGGTAACTGCAGCATTCTTTGGTGATGGGACTTGCAATAATGGGCAGTTTTTTGAATGTTTAAATATGGCCCAGTTATGGAAATTACCTATAATTTTTGTTGTTGAAAATAATAAATGGGCTATCGGTATGGCTCATGATAGAGCTACTAGCAATCCTGAAATCTGGAGAAAAGCGTCTGCTTTTGGTATGCAAGGCGAGGAAGTTGATGGGATGGATGTATTAGCAGTAAGAGGAGCTGCACAAAGAGCAATAGATCGAGCCAGAGCAGGAGAAGGGCCCACACTTTTAGAATGTCTGACTTATAGATACAGGGGGCATTCTCTAGCAGATCCAGATGAACTAAGGTCTGAAAAAGAGAAGGAGTTTTGGGGTAAAAGAGATCCTATTAAGAAATTAGCTCAAGAGTTGATTGATGGTAAATTCGCAACGAAAGAAGAATTAAAAATAATTGAAAAGAAAATTGATACCGAGATATCTGAGTCAGTCAAAAATGCTATTGAAGCTCCGGAACCCCCTTCAGAAGAATTAACCAAATATATTTGGGCCGAAGATTAGATTAAATACCGCTAGGTAATTTTCTAGTTAAATTCCTTAATTTTCTCAATGCCTTAAGTTCAACTTGTCTTACTCTTTCTCTAGAAACTTCTAATAATCTTCCAATTTCTGCAAGCGTATGTCTCTCATTTGAATCAAGTCCAAATCTTAGCTTGAGAACATGTTGTTCTTGCTCGCTTAAATGACTTAACCACTTACCGAGTTGCTCTTGATGCATTTTCTGTTCAACTTGATCTAAAGGCTCTTCATTATTACTATCTGCAATTAAATCACCTAAAAAGCTCCTGCCATCATCGCCATTTACTGGAGCATCCAAACTACTTGTCGATAAGGCTTGTCTTAAAACAGAATCCAATTCTTCAACATCAATTTCCATTGCCTCTGCAATTTCAATTCTGCTAGGCATAGCACCTAGCTTATGAGCTAAATCTCTACTAACTTTTCTAATAGAAGCTAACCTTTCACTTAAGTGAACAGGTAAACGGATGGTTCTTGATTGACAGGCAATTGCTCTTGTCATACTTTGCCTAATCCACCAAAAGGCATAGGTAGAAAACTTATATCCTCTTGTCGGATCAAATTTTTCAACAGCCCTCTCCAACCCAAGAGAACCTTCTTGTACTAAATCGAGTAATTCTAGTCCTTTACCTTGATATTTTTTTGCCACACTGACAACTAATCTTAAGTTAGCTTTCATCATTCTTTCTTTAGCTCTTCGACCAATTTTTATAGTTCTTTTTTGCTGAGTTGTAAAATCATTAAATTTTTCGTTTAATTGTCCATCTTCTGTAAGTATCATCATCTTCTGGACTTGATTACCCAATTCAATCTCTTCGGCAGGTGTTAATAAGGGAACTCTACCAATATTCTGCAAATACCAACTTATTGGATCATTACTCCTCCTTTTTGGTTGTTCTGATTGAGTTGGTAATGATGAGACCATTTTTGACCTAATTAGGTAGTAAAACTCTCCTACACTTTTCAAGAAATGGCCAAATATTTAATGCGCGCTTCAGATTTCAGGTAATATTTGTACACTTATGTGTTTAAAACTATAAAAAACTCTCGTAAATTGTTTCTTTCAAGATATTTGTCTCGTTTTTGTATTTCTCATTAATTTTGCCAGTTCATCACCAATAGCAGAAGCATTTGACCCACTTTTGCACTTCCATGCAGCGAATGAATGCAAAAGTACATATTTAGCAAAAAAATCTGTTGATATATTTCTGCACAAGGTTAAATCAACCGCAGAACTACCAGCTACAAAACCAGCTAAAAGATCACCCAATCCAGCTCGAGCTGTCTGAGAATCGGTTCCAAAAAGTTGCCACACTTTTGTATTATCAGCAACTATGCTGTTTGCTCCTTTTAACAAAATACTAATATTGAATTCTTTTGCCGCATCACGAGCAAGTCCAACATTTGTATTAGATTTGATATTAGGAAATAATCTTCCAAATTCTCTGGTATGTGGTGTAATCCATGTTTTAAATTTTCTCTCTAAAAAGAAATTTGCCCCCAACTTAGATTCCGAAATTCTATTAAGTGCATCTGCATCCAA
The DNA here is from genome assembly GCA_003213375.1 of Prochlorococcus sp. AG-424-A03. GTDB lineage: Bacteria > Cyanobacteriota > Cyanobacteriia > PCC-6307 > Cyanobiaceae > Prochlorococcus_A. Next base: position 4,869 of record QCNA01000027.1, read on the forward strand.
GATCAATAATCCTCCAAAATCCATAAGAAAGTCTTTTGATTTTTGCCAATCATTATTATCAATTCCTATTCCTGGGCCGACAACTAATGAATCAAATTCACTTAAATCAATATTCTTTAATGCACTAAATAAAGATGCATTACCATTTTGATTGGATTGCATAGTTTCTTTTATAACTATTTCTGGAGCAACTTGCCAAATAGATTCAGCAACTAACTCAGGCAGGACAGCCGAGATATAACCTGCTCCACTTGATATGGCCCCTTTTAATGCCAAAAATGCAGCGCCAGGATATTTTTCACTTCCTGCAATTAACAAAGTTTTGCCTCTTTTATATTTGTTGGAATTTTTTGGCAAATAAGGTAGATCAATATTTTTTATATCTTTGTAAGTAACCTTAAAAATCTTTTTTTCAACTTTGGACAGCTTACTAGTAGGGATCCCAATATCTATATGCTGCAATTCTCCAATAAAAGGTAAAGCAGAATCTTGGGTCAACCCAATCTTATAAAGACCAATGGCCAAGGTATAGTCTGCCTTTACTGCGTCTTCTAAAAAAGGCTCTCCCTTATCAGGACATAATCCTGTTGGAATATCAATACTTATTACCTTTCCAGATTTTTTATGAAATTTTTGATTGAATAGATTAATTAATTTATCATCAACTTTTCTTGTTTGATTATTACCAAAAACTGCATCAATCCAAAGATCTTTCCTATTTGGATCAGGAGGCTCTACTAATTTTGTGACACCAGTAGATGTAAGATAATTAAGGTGGTCATTTGTCAGTGTTTTTTTTATTGGGAATGGACACCATACCTGAACATAAAAACCTTTCAAAAAAAGCTCTCTAGCTATTACTGCACCATCCCCGCCATTATGCCCAGGACCTATAAAAACAGTTATTCCATTATTTAGAAGAGGTTTCTTTTTTAAGAGCCATCTACTAATTTGGATACCAGTTTTTTCCATCAATGCTTCTTGTGGCATTCCATCAGAAAACATTTCTTTCTCTACTATCAACATTTGCTTTGAATCAACAATTAAATGTTTAGAATCAATTGTTGGCCATACAATTTCGTTCATAATTAGTACAAAGCAATTGAAGAACTGTTCAAAAATTTAAACTTCCATGTTAAAGACACAAAAGGATAAAAAATTAGAGAACTTTTTTTTCTTCTAATAATAAAACTAAAAAGAAGAAAAATATTATTGTAGGTCTTTCTGGTGGCGTAGATAGTTCCCTTTCAGCTGCTCTTCTTGTTGAAAGAGACTGGAATGTTGAGGGACTAACTCTTTGGCTAATGAAAGGACAAGGCTCCTGTTGTTCTGAAGGATTAGTAGATGCTGCTGGCCTTTGTGAAGATTTGGGAATTAATCATAAAATAATAGACTCAAGAGAAATTTTCGAAAGAGAGGTAATTAAAAAAACTACTGAAAGCTATGAGAAAGGATTCACTCCACTGCCATGTTCGATGTGCAACAAGAATGTGAAGTTTGAAGAGATGCTTAATTACGCAATAAGCAAAAAAGACTTTACTCATATTGCGACCGGACATTACGCAAGGATAAAAAAGTCATCTTATGCTGAAAAATTTAATTGCAAGAGCTTTGTATTTAAAGACTTCCTTCTTCTCAGAGGTGCTGACGAAAACAAAGACCAAAGTTATTTTCTTTATTCTCTTTCCCAAGAAGTACTAAGCAGATTAGAATTTCCTCTAGGTGAAATGAAAAAAGAAGATACAAGAAGGGAAGCCCTCAGATTAGGCCTTAGAACTGCTCAAAAACCAGAAAGTCAAGATTTATGTTTAGTTGAGCATTATGGATCAATGCAGATATTTATAGACAAACATATAGAACCCAAAGAAGGAGAAATTGTTCATGTAAATGGGACAGTCCTTGGGACGCACAATGGAATTCAGCACTTTACGGTAGGTCAGAGAAAAGGGTTGGGCATTGCTTGGCCGGAACCTTTATATGTAAAAAGTTTAGACAGGGGAAAAAACATAGTTTATGTAGCAGATAAAAGTGATCTCTTTAATAAAGAAGCAATAATTAGTGAGGTTAACTGGGTTTCAATCGAAGAACCTAAGCAAGAGATTGAAGTAGAAGCACAAATCAGATATAGAAGTCATCCAGTTAAAGGAACTTTAATCCCTTTGAAAAGTAAAGATCATCCCACTAAAACATTTAAATTAATTTTTGAAGATAGTCAAAGTTCGGTAACGCCCGGACAAGCTGCAGTTTTTTATAAAGGAGAAATTTTATTAGGTGGAGGGTTAATTAATTAATTTTCCAAAAGATATTTAATCCCATAAAAAATATAAACAAAAACAAAATAGGTTTATCGCCAAATTTTGTATAGAAAGTCTTTTCGGATGAAAAATTAGGGTACACTATTTCATTTCGCTCAACATCATAATCTAAAAGTTTAATTATTTTTCCATCATCTTGAACTAAGCCCGAAGGGCCCGTATTTGATACTAGTAAATTATTTTTCTTATTTTCGATACTTCTTAATCTAGCCAAAGATAGAAATTGATTATAAAGCTTAGCTGGATATGGATCTAAATTTGCTGCAGTTATTATTAGTTTTGCACCGCTATTAATAGCCTTTCTTATTTCTAGTCCATCACTAATTTCGTAACATATAGCTACTGCTAGTGGGGGTGTAATTTTAGTATTAAAAAATCTTGAATCAGAGCCTGATTGAATTCCTCCTACTGCAGATAATCCTCTTGAAAAAATATCTAGAAATCTAGGTATTTTTTCACCTATTGGAACAAGTCTATTTTTATCAATATATGAGGTAAAAGATTTATCTCCAATTTGAAATCCGAGTAAAGAACTTCTTAACTCATTATTTGAATTTCTGAAACCTCCTGACAAAGTATTAACCTTAATGCCTTTAGAAAAATAAAAATTATTAGATAGAGTTCCTTCAGGAGCAACAAGAAGTTTCGCTTTGTTTGATAAAGCATATTTTTGAGCGATGGATAGCTTTTCTTCAATAAATTCATCATTTATTTTTAATTTTTCTCTTGTTGGTATATTAGTTTGCCAAATAGCTACTGGATATTCATAATTTCTTTTTAATGGACTTGTTAAACCTCCAAATAAATGTAAGAAAATAAAAACCAATAGTCCTAAAAGAAATATTTTTTTAAAGTGAAGTTTTCTTTCCAATCTACCTTGAATATAAAAAATCCAAAATCCAATCAATATTTGTAATACGCATAAACCACTTGCACCAATCCATCTTGCTAAACCAGCAAGATAAATATCACCTGGGATAAGACTCTCTCCTAAACCTATCCAAAAAAAAGGTGTTTGAGAAAGTATCAGTTCACCAATCCCCCAAGTTAAGGATAAAAAAAATACTTTTACTGTTAAAGATAATATTTTCATTTTGAAAACATCCTCTTTCCAGAGAATAATTTCAACTAATAATCCCCATAAATAAACTAATATCCCACCCAGAAAAGCGCAAAATAATAATATTAAAATGGTAATTATTAAACTTGCAAGCCATGAGAAACCAAGCCATGTCAATGGATGAAGATCATAAAGCCAAGAATGACTTATCAAGATAAAGAAAAAACCCCAACAAAAATTTGCTATTCTCCTTTCACTTCCCTTCCATAAGATAAATAAAGATATCGGCATAAAAATCAGCCAAAAATGTGTTGAAACTGAAATTCCTCCTAAAATCCCTCCTAAACAAGGGTAAAAATATTGTCTTAGACTTTTAATTTGAGTTGGGATTAACAATCTAAAATTACGAAATTAAATTTATAATCACCCATTTATTGTACCTTCATTCTGTAAACTAAGTTTTAGTAACTTTCAAAATTTAAGTGAAAGAAGTCTTTATTAGTTTTGCAGTTTTTGTTTTTTGTGTTTCATTAACTATTTTCAGTCAATTTAATTCACCTAAAGTTGTTAATGCTGCTGAATCAGAAACTCAGTCAGTTCTAAGAACAACTGTTGCAAAATCATCAAATGTCTCAAATAATAATTTATTTGAACTAGACCCATCAGATCCAAATCCTATACTTTTCGCAATGGCAGAAGAAACACCATCAGACAACAATTCAAGGACTACAGAAAGTGGTCTAATTATTGCAGATATCGTAAACGGGGAAGGAGATGAAGCTAGTGCTGGTCAAACAGTTACTGTAAATTACACAGGAACTCTAGAAGATGGGACACAATTTGATACCAGTATCGGCAGAGCTCCATTCAGTTTTCCCTTGGGTGCTGGACGAGTAATAAAAGGTTGGGACGAAGGTGTAGCAGGCATGAAAGTTGGAGGCAAAAGAAAATTAACAATACCTCCGGAACTTGGATACGGATCAAGAGGAGCCGGAAATGTGATACCTGCTAATGCGACTTTAATATTCGAAGTTGAATTATTAAAAGTCAATTAAATTAAGTAAGAAAAATATCTAAGACTTTTCAATTTAGTTAATCTCCAAGTAATATATATACAACACCAAATATTTGAAATGTTAAGTAAATTCATCAATTCTTTTCTAGATAAAAAATCCCCAATGACAGTCCATGCTCACTGCGATGGTCCTTGTGGTGTTTACGACCCCGCATCTACGAGAGTTGCAGCTGAAGCAGTTTTATCAATGACAAAAAAACTTATTGCATTAGAAGCTCCTTCTAGCACTGATTCAGCAGAGTGGGCTGCATACAGTAATACATTTTCTAGATATGTTGCAGTCAAAGAAGAGCAAGCAAAAGAAACAAAGAAAGAGATTCTAATTTTGTGGACAGATTATTTTAAACCAGTTCACTTAGAAACTTATCCAGACTTACATGAGACCATTTGGAAGGCGGCCAAATTGTGCAGTGCATGCAAAGTTAATATTGACTTAGCCCAAGCTGAAGAACTCATGAGTTATGTAGAAAAAATTCATAATATTTTCTGGGCTTCAAAAGGAAGATCAGACGCTTTTGTAAAAGCTAGTTAACTCAGAGTTATTTTCAAAAGTTTTTTTGATTTTATTTTATTTTTTTTAGGTTTAAGAAAAACCGCGATTATTAGTGGTGAATCGATGTTCCCTTACCTAAAAGAAGGGGATATTGTATTTTTTAAAAAATATAAAAAGAATAAATCAATACTTAAAAATCGACAAATAGTTATTTTTAATCATCCATTTAAAAATAAAAATCTAATAAAAAGGATAAATTCAGTAAATCAAAATAACATTGAGGTTATTGGAGACAATATTGAATTTAGTGAAGATAGTAATAAATTTGGATTAATCAATAACGAAAAAATAATTGGGATTGTCACCTCTAAATTAATTATTCCTAAATTAAAAAATTTTTTAATTCAAAAAAACAGAAGCACTTCTTTGAATCCAAAATAATCCCAAAGAAAAGGAAATCCCTCCTGCTGCAGTTATTAATCTTTTAATAAATTTTTGACTTGCTTTAAAGGTCGTAAAAGATATTAAACAAGTAAAAAGATTCATACTTATGAGTGAACCAATCAAATATGAAATCAAATATAAGCAAGCGCTTGTTAGAGGTAGTGCTAAAGCAGGAAGAACTGCAAGAAAATGTGAACCTCCAGCTATACCGTGTAGCAAGCCTAAACCAGTCAAAGCATGTGAGTGCCTATTATTATTTTTTTGTTCCTTAACATGAAAGTGAAAGTGACGATGGGCAATTCCATTCTCATGCTTATGGGAATGCGAGTGAATACTTAATTGAAAAGAATTTTTTATAGCAAATACTCCAACAATTAAAAGTGAAATTCCAACAAGGAATTCGGCCATACTAGAAAATTTGTTTAATGGCGTAATATCCTTGATAAAAATCGCTAGAAAAGCTAACAAGAGGACTCCTGAAGAATGGCCCAAGCCCCATGAGAAACTATTTTTAAGAGCTTTTTGAGGATTATTAATCGCTGCCGGTGCCATTGCAATTAGATGATCTGCTCCACTAACTACATGTACAAAACCTGCCAATATACCTGTTAAAATTACAGCCTGCATATATATTCAGTACAACTCTGTTTATTCAATTTTATAGCACGATTTGAAGTCAATTTTAAATTGAGTTAAATAATTTCTTGAACGATTGTTCAATATCAGTTTCTCTCATAAAAGTTTCACCAATTAATACTCCCATGATTCCAATAGATCTAAGCGATTCTAAATCTTCGGCACAATTAATTCCGGATTCACTAATGGGAATAATATTTTGTTTTAAAAATATATCTGCATATGCATGCATCAATTCTATTGATGTTTTTAAATCAGTTTTAAAAGTCTTTAAGTCCCTGTTATTTATTCCAATCAAATTAAAAGATTTTAACTTTAGAATCCTTTCTAATTCATTAGAGTTATGGACTTCAACAAGAACACTCATCTTTAAATTATCAGCTATTTTCTTTAAATAAATTAAATCATCATCACTTAAAATCGCAGCGATTAATAATATTGCATCAGCACCAGATACCCTTGCTTTATAAATCTGATAAGCAGAAATAATAAAATCTTTGCAAAGAAGAGGGAGATTAGTTGATTTCCTTACAGTTTCGAGTATTTCAAAACTACCTTGAAAAAACCTTTTATCAGTAAGCACTGAGATACATGATACACCTAGTCTTTCATAACAAATTGCTATGTTTTCAGGGTTAAAATCTTTTCTAATAACTCCTTTACTCGGACTAGCTTTTTTTATTTCAGCAATAACTCCTAGTTTTATTTTTGACTCCAAAAAATTTTTACAAAAATCTTTGGGAGTAGGAAGTTTTTCAATCTTTTTGATGAGATCTTCTAAAGAGACTATTTTTTTAAAATTCTTAATTTCAATATCCTTGTGCCAGACAATTTCTTCCAGAATATTTTTTGCTTGTGCTTCTCTATGAGGTACAGCATATTCTAAATTTTCTACCCTTACTGTAGGATTTGGTGGCCTGCGTCTTATCTCCATTAATTTTAGATATTATTTTATTTGAGAAGCAGCTTGTTTATATGCGACCTCAACTACTTCACTAAGAGTAGGATGAGTATGAACTTCTTTAGATAATTCAATTACATCTTGGTTCCTCGAAATAGCGTTCGAAATTTCTTGAATTAAATCAGCTGCATGTAACCCAAAAATGTGAGCCCCTAATACTTTCCCATTATCTTTGTTGAAAATCAACTTTAGTAATCCATCACTCTCTAATTCAGCCAATGCTTTTGAATTAGCCTTAAAGAAACTTTTGACAACTCCCAAAGTAAAATTTTCTTTTGTAGATATCTCTTTAGCTTCAACTTCAGAGAGACCAACTGAACTTATCTCTGGGTGAGTAAAGGTTGCTGCGGGGATACTTTTATAGTTAATTTCGACATTACCACCGCAAATATTATCAACAGCAATAGTACCCTGCGCTGCAGCTGTATGGGCAAGCATTAATTTACCCGTTACATCTCCAACAGCCCAAATGTTAGGTATTATTTCATCACCATTCTTAACTCTCATTTGATCATCTACAGGAATGAAACCTTTTACTGTTTCGATACCAACGGACTCAAGATTTAAGTTATTACTATTAGGACTTCTGCCAGTTGCGACTAGTACAGCGTCAACTTCTAAAGTTTCTACAACTTCCTTAGATTTTGCATCAGTCAGTTCTATTTTTACAGGGCATCCAGGTATTATTTTTGTCGCAAAGACATTTGATTTTGTGTCTATATCTCTTGCTTGAATAAGATTTTTCTTAGCAATTTTAGTGATGTCTGGATCAAATGTTGGCATAATATTCTCCAAAGCCTCGATCATGGTAACTTCACAACCAAGCGCCGTATAAACATCAGCAAATTCTAGACCTATATATCCGCTTCCAATAATTGCTATCCATCTTGGAAGCCACTCAAGTTTAACCGCATCATCGCTAGTAAATACGGTCCTATTATCCAAAGTTATTCCACGGGGCACAAAAGGAGAAGAGCCTGTTGCTATAACAATATTCTTACATGTGAAAATTTTATCAATTCCGTTCTTATCTCTTACACCAACTTTTTGATTTCCTTCAATTCTTCCAATCCCCAAAATAATTTCAACTCCACTCCTTTTAAGAGTTTTTGTTAAATTTTCTCTAACATTTAAAACTAAATTATTTGCATGATCTGCAATTTTTGATCTCTCGAACCTTACTGGTGAAGCATGTATACCAAATTTTGCTAAATGTTCATAATTAGCTATTTCTCTAACTTTTCCACTTGCAGCCAAAAGAGCTTTCGATGGAACACAACCCTTATTAACACAAGTGCCTCCCATATCAGAAGATTCCACTATTGCGACTTTCAGTCCCTTACCAGCAGCATGTTTTGCGGCATCAAAACCTCCATATCCTGCTCCTATTACGATTAAATCAAAATCAAAACTTGAATCAGTCACTTTTTATTTATTTATTTAGAGGTGTATGCGACTCTTTTTCGTTCTAGTAATAACGGAACTGCAACACAAGCCACATTCAATGATTCTACAATCTCACTATGCGGAATTGTAATTGTTTCATTAAAAGCTTCTTGAATTTTTTTATGAATACCTTGACCTTCATTACCCAAAATTAATGCTGTACGTCTAGACCAATCAACTTCCCAGTAAGGTTTTGAAGGTTTTTTTGAACTCTCATTATGGCTACTAGTAGAGAAAATCTTAAATCCTAAATTTGATAATTCAGACAAAGACTTAAGTAAAGAATTTAATATTTCTTCTTCAATGCCATCAAATCTTAAAAATGGCAGATGAAAAACTG
>QCNA01000028.1 GCA_003213375.1 Prochlorococcus sp. AG-424-A03
TGACTTATCCCTCTACTCATGGAGTTTTTGAATTACAAATCAGAAAGATATGTGATTTAATTCATTCTGTGGGAGGATTTGTCTATTTAGATGGAGCAAATTTGAACGCTCAGGTTGGATTATGCAAACCTGGAAACTATGGCGTTGATGTTTGTCATTTGAATTTACATAAAACATTCTGCATTCCACATGGAGGGGGTGGTCCAGGAGTTGGTCCAGTTGCTGCATCAGAAACTTTAAGCCCATATCTTCCTACTCATTCTTTAAGGGATAATAATTTATCTAATAGTTTTAATTTCGTATCTTCTGCCAATCATGGGAGTGCAAGTATTCTTCCAATAAGTTGGATGTATATAAAAATGGCAGGTCTTAGTGGGTTAAGGAAAGCAACTTCGCACGCAATTTTATCTGCAAATTATATTGCGCATTCCTTAAAACATAAATTCAAGATTCTCTATAAAGGAAAAAACGATTTTGTTGCACATGAATGTATTTTAGATTTTAGAGATTTAAAATCCAAAACTGGATTGAGTGTCAATGATTTAGCTAAACGATTAATTGATTATAGTTTTCATGCCCCAACTATTAGTTGGCCTGTTCCAGAAACCATAATGATAGAGCCTACTGAAAGTGAAAGTTTGGCAGAAGTAGATAGATTTTGTGAGGCTATGCTATTGATTGGAGAAGAAATCAGTGAAATAGAAAATAATTATGAATTAAAAAATAATAATGTAATAAGCAATGCTCCCCATACGCTGAAAGAGTTAATTGCTGATAATTGGCAATATCCTTATTCAAAAGAAAAGGCTTCTTTCCCTTATAAAACTCCAACAACTATTAAGTTTTGGTCTTCAGTTTCTAGGATCAATAATGCATATGGCGATCGCAATTTAATTTGTTCTTGCAATGTAAATCAAGATGAGACTTTAGAAGAAAAAAAATGTGCTTAAAGACTAGCGTCCTTGTATTTACTTAGTTACTATCAATGTGAATAAAAATTTAATATTTTCTTATAGAATTTTTTTAAATTTTTTAATTAAAATATTCGAGCATCAAATTTTTTGGGGTATTTGAAGCTATGACCAAAGATTTTAAATCTGGTAATGTGAAGCAACTGCCAGTTAAAAACGTCAACTTACCAAATTTTGTAAATAATTTTTCTGGGGATAACTCAAATATTTGTTCCATTGAGGGTACTAATGTTATAAGAGTACCTTTTGGTAAAAAATTCTCAAAGAAAAAAAGGCCTGTAAAGAATCAAAATATCGCTACTCTAATACTTCCTTTAAGTTCATATAGTAACCCTACGCCCCCACACGTTGCATAATTATTTAGATCAAATTTAATTTATTTCTTTAAGCGTATCTGAATAATAATTTTGCAGTTGTAAAGTTGCTTGATTCCAATCCCATTTTTCTGCTTCGTTTCGTGCCTCTTTTCTCATAATTTCTCTTTTATCTTCATTCTCTAGAATTTTTTTTGTTGCTTCAATCAAACTTTGTACCCCATTATCTTTTTCATCTGGATCATATAAACAACCATTAATCCCGTCGCTAATTATATCTGGAATTCCCCCCTTGTTGGCTCCGATAACTGGACATCCTGCGGCCATTGCTTCGAGTAAAACTAAACCAAGTGTTTCTGTACTAGAGGGAAATAAAAATATATCTCCAGAGGCATAGGCGCTAGCAAGTTCATCACCAGATAAATATCCTATGAAATTAGTCTTGGTATTTTCGAAGATTTTTTCAAGCTGGTTTCTATATGGTCCGTCACCTACAAGTGCTAGACAAGCATCAGGGATACTTTCTAAGACTGGTTTAATTCTTTCAATTTGTTTTTCTGCTGATAATCTTCCTACATAAATCAATAAATAATTAGCCTCTTTATATTTCCCAAATAATTTATCTCTCATTCTTTCATTTCTTAAATCCGGCCTGAAACTGTAAGTATCTACTCCTCTTTGCCAAAGAGCAGTCCTTTGAATACCTTTATCTTTTAATTCATTGACCATAGCTGTGGAAGTACATAAATTTAACAAGGCTTGATTATGAGCTGCTTTAAGTAATTCCCACAAAAGTGGCTCTAGCATACCCATACCGTAATGTTCCAGATATTTCGGAAGATGAGTATGGTAGCTAGCAATTAAAGGAATATTATTAGTTTTCGCCAACCATATGCCACCTAAGCCAAGTACAGCGGGATTAACAACATGTATCAAATCTGGGTTAAATTTTTCTAACTTATCTGAGACTGCAGGACCTGGTAAACCAAGCTTCAACTCTGGGTATAAGGGTAATGGCATTGCAGCAACTCCCACTACAGTTGCTCCCATATATGATTCTGGACACCCCTCTGGACAAAAAATTATAACTTCATCACCATTTTTTATTAAAAATTCAATTGTTTTAGTCAGTCTTGTGACTATGCCGTCAACTTTAGGTAAAAAAGTTTCAGTAAACAATGCAATTTTCACTTTCTTAAGGTAACTATTTCAAAAATTTTAATTAGTCTTTATAGCCTCAGCTTGTTTTTTTGTCCAGGATGAAACACAAGGTATGCGATTAAGATCACATCTATTGGAGTATTTTTTAGCAACTTCAACAACTTCTTCTAATAATCCATTATCAAGAGTAGTTGGGTTTAAACCTAATTCTATAAAGCATTTATTATCAACAATTAGATCATTTTCAACTGCTTCATTCCTTGGATTTGGCAAATAATTGATATCAGCTCCAGTTAGAGAAGCAACTTTTTTAGCTAGTTCTCCAACTTGATGACTCTCAGTCATTTGATTAAAGATTTTGACTCTTTCTCCAGATTTTGGAGGATTTTCAAGAGCAAGTTGTACGCATTTTACAGAGTCTTTTATATGTATAAATGCTCTTGTTTGTCCTCCTGTCCCATGAACACTTAATGGATATCCAATTGCAGCTTGCATTAGAAATCTGTTTAAAACAGTTCCATAATCTCCGTCATAGTCAAATCGGTTTGTCAATCTAGGATCTTTTAAAGTTGCTTCTGTATTTGTTCCCCAAACAATGCCTTGATGTAGATCAGTGATCCTTACAAGATCATTTTTGTTGTAGTAAAGAAATAATAATTGATCTAAGGTTTTAGTCATATGATAGACACTACCTGGGCTTGCAGGGTGTAATATTTCTTCTTCAAAGCGGCTCCCATCAGGTTGTGGAACTTCAACTTTTAGATAACCTTCTGGAATTGTTGCCCCTCTATGAGATCCATATCCGTAGACTCCCATTGTTCCTAAATGAACAACATGAATATCTAAATTACTCTCTACTATCGCAGCAAGTAGGTTGTGGGTGCCATTAACATTATTATCTACTGTATATCTTTTGGTAAAACTCGATTTCATCGAGTATGGTGCTGCTCTTTGTTCTGCAAAATGGATCACGGAATCTGGTTTTTCATCAATGAGCAAATTGAGTAATTTTTGATATTGCTTAGAGATATCCATGTTAAGAAATCTCATAGGCTTGCCTCCAGTCTCTTCCCATGCAGAAAGTCGTTCTGTTATGGAAGAAATTGGAGTTAAAGATTCCACCTCTAGATCAATATCAATTTTTCTACGACTTAAATTGTCTACAATAATTACATCATGATTTTGCTCTGCTAAATTCACCGCACAAGGCCAACCGCAAAAACCATCTCCACCTAGAACAATAACTTTCACTCAGAACTCCAGAATTAAAAGATTCATAATATATTAATTAAATTACTACAGCGTGCTTCCACTTTGCGAAAAAACATTGTAAATAGTTTCAAATCTTCTTTCTTAATACGATAAATAAAAGCAAATAATAAATTTTTACTTTCTTTTTAAACTTTTCTCAATTAATAGAATTAGATAGATATATTTTTTTCCGGCGAACTTGCTACTGCAAAGTCTTGTTTTTTAATTCTTCCTGCCAGAAAAGCTTGCCTGCCAGCTTTCACACTATAATTTATCGCTTGAGCCATTAGAGGAGGATTTGCAGCTTGTGCTATTGCACTATTGATTAAGACACCATCAGCTCCAATTTCCATAGCTTGAGAAGCTTCACTAGGCACCCCAATTCCTGCGTCAATTATTACTGGCACTTTCGCATTCTCAATAATAATCCTTATATTTGATAAATTTAACAAACCTTGCCCGGAGCCTATGGGAGAGCCCAATGGCATTACAGTTGCACAACCTATTTCTTCCAGTCTTTTTGCAAGAATAGGATCTGCATTGATATAAGGTAGTACAGCGAAACCCTTTTTTATTAAAATTTCGGCTGCTTTAAGAGTTTCTATTGGATCTGGTAGCAAATACTTTTTGTCAGGAATAACTTCTAACTTCACAAAATTATTTTCTTCTTGACCAGATAATTTTGCAAGTTCTCTACCTAAAATTGCTATTCTGACTGCCTCATCGGAATTAACACAACCAGCTGTATTGGGAAGCATCCAGTATTTTTCCCAGTTGATCTTTTCGAGTAAATTTTCTCCTATCTGATCATTTTTAATTCTTCTAACAGCGACGGTTATAATTTCCGTTTCAGAATTTGACAAACTTTCCACCATATCTTGAGTAGATTTGTATTTGCCAGTACCAACCATTAATCTACTGGAAAATTGTTTTCCACCAATTAGCAAAGAAGAATAATTTTCCATATTTAGAATCCCTTATCTTTAATACCTTTATAAGGTTCATATTTGTTTCTTTTTTCTAACTCTTTACTTTTTTTAATTGCTGTTTTGTTTTTTGGATCTATCACCAAAACCTTTTGATAAGTTTCATATGCCAAGTCGTACTCAAGTAAACGCTGTTGTGCTGATGCGAGGTTATTTAGGGCTATAGGATATTCAGGTAGTGACTTTATTGCAGATTTATAGTGTTTAATTGCTTTTTTAAATTCATTTTGAGCAGCATAAGAAAATCCTAAAGCATTATTTATTATCGCTTTGGCTTCATCAGGTTCATTTTCATAATTTTCAATTGCTTTTAAAAAAGTTTTAGTAGCTTCAGAATATAATCTTTTTTTTATCTGAATAGATCCAAATTCATATAATTCTGTAGCTTGAGAGAGAGAATCTAAACCTTTCTGCTCGAATTTTACTAAATTTAATTCTTCACTTCTTGTTTTTAGAAATTGTCTGAATACAAAAATAGAAATTATTATTAATACAACAAAAAGAATTATTAAATAAGATTGAAAGGAAGATATTTCCATTATTTATAATTACTTTTCTAGATTATATTCTTTTTTCTACTTACTAACGGAAGAAACAATTTTTTCAAAACACTTAGGATCATTTAAGGCTAATTGAGCAAGCATTTTTCTATTTATGATAATTCCTGAATTTTTCATGCCATTTATCAACTTGCTATAGTTAGTTCCATTTATCCTGGCAGATGCGTTAATTCTAGAAATCCAAAGTCTTCTAAAATCTCTTTTTCTTCTTCTTCTATCCCTATAAGCATTACAAAGAGCTTTCATCACTCTTTGATTTGCTGTCCTGAAAAGATTTTTGTTGCCGCCTCTAAAACCTTTTGCAAGATTTAAGATTTTGTTTCTTCTTTTTCTGGCTATGTTGCCTCTTTTTACGCGTGCCATGAATATCTAATAAAAATTGGTTAAAGATTTATGCGTATGGAATCATTAATCTTACATTATCAGCATCTCTTTCATCAACTACTGCTTTTGTTGATAGATGTCTTTTTAATTTTGAGCTTTTATGATCAAGTAAATGATTATGGAAAGCTCTTCTTCTCATGAATTTACCCGTCGCAGTAGTTTTAAATCTTTTGGCAGCTGATTTACGAGTTTTTAGTTTAGACATTTAAGTCAAATGTGTTTAATTAGGATAATCTAAACCTTTATACGCATTGGTGCAAATTAAAGTTTTTAATTGATTAAGAAAGTTCTAACTTATGAAACTTAAATTTGTCTTTTTATACTTATTTTTCGGATATATTTCTTTCTTTTTAATAAACATTAAATTTACTTCAAATGTCAAAGGAGAAGAATTGCAAACGGTTGAACTCAATAATGAAATTAAAAAAGGAAAATTTTTAATTGGTTTAAAGCAATATTTAGGCGGGGAGAATGACAGTTTTTCAAAAAAAAAGAATATCAATTTTATAACTGATAAAGGGTTTTTAAATCTAATATCGTCCAATGGTATTAAATATAAATCAAAACAGATAAACATTACCTGGGCGGACATTCCCGTCAAAAATCCAAAAACAATCGAAAGAATTGTTTTTGGTCCTTTTGCTAGCTATGAATCAGCAAAAAAACAAGCAGAGAAACTTAAAGATAAAGGATTTAAGACGACTGTTGCTTACCCTAAAAATTGGGAAGTATGGATTCCATTTGAAGATGATCTTCCAGAGTTTGAATTAAAGAATAAGATTTCTAGAAAAATAAAAAATTTTCAAATTACTCCTGTTCTTAGAAGTGAATATAGTCTTATGAAACTCGAAGGACCTATATATATTTATGCTCAAGAGGACATAACAATAAATGGTGTAAATTTTGGCAAAAATTTTTATTTATTAAAAGATTTATATGGAACTTGGACATTAGTTCAAAAAATTGAATTTGATGATTATTTGGCTGGTGTTTTGCCATATGAAATTGGACCGAATTCTCCTTTAGAAGCACTCAAAGCTCAAGCAGTTATTGCAAGAACTTGGGGAATATTTAATTCTGATAGATTTAATATGGACAAATATCATTTATGTATCACCACTCAATGTCAAGTTTATAAACCTCCTAAAATTAGAAATAAAAACGTGAAAAAAGCTATAGAAGCAACTTCAAATTTAATTCTCACTTATAGAAATCAACCAATTAATGCTTTTTACCATGGTTCTAATGGTGGCGTATCTGCTACTGCAGGCGAGTCTTGGCAAATTAAAGATTATTTTTATTTCAATTCGATCATTGATGGTTCTAAATCATTGAATAAAATTTTTAAACTTCCAATTACAAATGAATCTGATTTAAATAATTTTTTAGATTTTGATAAAGAACAGTTTTATGGAAGTAATCATTCTCTTTTTCGATGGAATAAGAAAATTTCTAGTCTTGAAATAAAAGAAAATTTAATTAATAACAAACTTATAAATATTAATGACGATGTTTTGGATATAAATTCTATTGAACGTGGGCCAAGTGGCAGAGTGACAAAATTGGAAATACGAACGGACAAAGTAAATAAATCTATTGTTCTAGTTAAAGATGATATTCGACGGGTATTAAATTTTATACCTAGTAATTTGTTTACTATTAATAAATTAAGTGATGATTTATGGCTTTTGAGAGGAGGAGGCTTCGGTCATGGTGTAGGTTTATCTCAGTCAGGAGCAATTGAAATGGCTAAATTAGGATTTTCTTATGAACAAATATTGAATCATTACTATCGAAAAGCAAAACTGAAAAAATTTGAGATATTGTCTCAATGAAAGTTAAGTAATTAAAATTTACTTTTATGAGTAAGGGTTTTTATAAAAATCGAAGATTGAAGTCGTTTATATTTCTTAGTGCTTGTTTTTTTATAGCTTTTATTCCTCATGCTTTCAATATCGAAAATTTTTTTTACATCATATTGACTCTTTCTTTTGTGATTGTTTTTTACGGTTTAATAGTAATTTCTAGAAATGTCAAAAGAAACAACGTTGTAAACATTGTAAGCAGAAGAATTAGTAATAAAGAGTTACCTTTGCTTGATATTTTAGTCGCTGCTAGAGATGAAGAGAATGTCATAGCAAAATTAGTTGAAAGATTATTTAGTTTAGATTATCCAACAAATAAATTAAATATTTACATAATCGATGATGGTAGCTCTGATAAGACGCCTTTAATTTTAGATCGATTAGCTAGACAATATGACAAGCTAAAAGTCATAAGTCGTTCTCCAAATGCAGGAGGAGGAAAGTCAGGAGCTTTGAATTATGCCTTGAAGTTTACTCATGGTGAATGGTTATTAGTTTTGGATGCTGATGCTGAATTAAAACAAGATTCTTTGATAAGGTTATTTAGTTTTGTAGAAGAGGGTGATTGGTCTGCAGTTCAACTAAGAAAATCAGTAACAAATGTAAGTAAGAATTTTTTAACTTCTTGTCAGTCAATGGAAATGGCTATGGACGCAATCTTTCAATATGGAAGATTATCAGTTGCTGGAGTTTCTGAATTAAGGGGAAATGGCCAATTAATTAAGAAAGAAACATTATTGGCATGTGGTTCTTTTAATGAAGATACAGTTACAGATGATCTTGATTTGAGTTTAAGATTATTATTATCAAAATCTAGAATTGGAATATTGTGGGATCCTCCTGTTATGGAGGAAGCAGTTGAGAATTTAAATGCTTTATTAGCGCAAAGGCAAAGATGGGCAGAGGGGGGTTTGCAAAGATTCTTTGATTATGGAGATCAATTATTTACTAATAAAATTGATTATTTGCAAAAATTTGATTTAACTTACTTCTTCATCTTGCAATATGCACTACCAATAATTTCTATTTTTGATTTATTTTTCAGTATTACATTGTTAGATTCACCAATTTACTGGCCTATTTCATTTACAGCTTTTATGTTATCTGGAATTGCGTTTTGGTACGGTTCTTCTTGTAAAAGCGAAGTACCAGTATTGCAAAAAAGCAATTTTTTGATGGTATTTGTCTCGGTTTTTTATTTATCACATTGGTTTTTAGTAATCCCTTGGGTAACAATAAAGATGTCTATTTTTCCCAAAAAGATACTTTGGCGAAAAACTATTCACACTGGAATTTAATTTATTCATCAAGGTCTATAATTTCTCCATTAAAAAAATTGGCTAAGTTTTTTGAGCTATCATCATAAGTCTCCTCGTTAGATATTTTTGGTGATGCATTAGTTTTTGGTTCTATTTTTTTTAATGGTCGAAAATTATTTACTTCATTTTGGGTTATTTCTGGAGTATTTGTTTGGTTCCTTTTATTTAAATTTTTGGTTGAGAAATTAAGTATTATTTGATCTCCAAATATCTTTTTTACAGTATTTTCAATTATAACTTTTCTGCTTTTAATCATATTTTCCCAGTTTGGAGATAATGCAATTGTTATTTTTTCCGAATCAAAACTTTCAAGTTCGGCTTGTTGTGAAAGTAACATTCTTGTTGATGGTAACTCTACTTTAGAAAGAATTAATTCCCATTTATCTTTTAAATTATTTATTCCATGATTATTTTGTTTATTGTCAGAAATATTTTCAATACTTCTTTTTTCAAGAACTGCTAATTTTTCTAATTTTTCGTCTTTTTTTTCGATCAATTCATCGCGATCTATCTCCTTTGTGATACTTGGTTCTTGACTTTCATTAGAAATATTTTCTTTGTTAAAAATTGCAATGTTTTTTCTACTTGCATGATTCTCTTCAGTCGCATTATTTTTACTATCTGGCTTATTTTTAAAACTATTTACCTCTTGATTACCTAGAAGCCCAGTTAAATGTATTTCAAACCAAAGCCTTGGATTATCACTTGATTTGATTTGATATTCAATATTTCTCAGATTATTATGCCAATTAATTATTGTTGATTTATTTATTGTTTTTGAGATTTTATCCAATTCATCTTGAAATTCATCAGACGTATAATAAAGATCTGAATATTTATTATTTGTAGTGTGTAATAGTAGATCTCTTGTTATATTTAATAATCCGATAATTATTTGAAGGGGTTCATTTCCTGCATCATATAGTTTGTTGCAGGTGATAATTAATGACTCTGGATTATTCTCAACTAATGATTTAATCAGATTTGTTAATTCACTTTCAGATACTTCTCCTAGGAGGTTTTGTATATTATTAATTGTTATTCCTTCTGGTAAAAGGTTCAATTGTTCAAGCAGGCTTTGTGCATCTCTCATACCTCCATTAGATCTTTTTGCAATTATTTTTAAGGCCTGCACTTCATACTCAATGGATTCTTTTTCGGCGATTTCTGATAAATGTTGAAAAATATCACTTGGGCTTATTCTTCTAAAATCAAACTTTTGGCATCTACTTTTTATTGTATTTAATACTCTCTCAGGATTTGTTGTCGCAAGGATAAATACAACTCTTGAGGGAGGTTCTTCAATAGTTTTTAGTAAAGCATTTGAAGCTGCCGTTGAAAGCATATGACATTCATCAATAACATATACTTTCCATCTCGCTTGAGTAGGTGCAAATCTCGCTCTTTCTATTATTTCTCTTATATTTTCTACTCCTGTATTTGATGCTGCATCAATCTCGATAATATCTAGAGCGCTCCCATCTGTAATTTGTTTACATAAGTTACATTTACAACAAGGAGTTATCGTAGGTTGGTCGAATGTCTGGCAATTTAAAGATTTTGCAAATATTCTTGCACTTGATGTTTTTCCAGTCCCTCTTGGACCATTAAAAAGATATGCAGGAGCAATTTTTTTTGTTAATAATGCTTGTTTGAGTGTAATAGATATAAATTTTTGTCCAACCAGTTCGTCTAAGTTGTTTGGTCTATATTTTTGATGAAAAGGCTTATGTATATTTGGCATTTATTTTTCATTAATTAGAAAAATTGGGGATTCAAAAAAATTAAACTCTAATTTTATGCAGACTCTTTAATGATTCTTTTTGATCCTGAAGGTAGTTTAACAATTTTAGATGAGAACAAATTATCTACCATTTTTTTCGTAATTGTGAAATCTTTTACATTTTCTTCAGAAGGCAAAGTGTACATTATGTCTAGCATTAGCTCTTCAATTATTGATCTTAATGCTCTTGCACCTGTTTTTCTTTTATATGCTTCATTTGCTATCGCTTCAACAGAATCAGGTTCAAATGATAAATCAACATTATCCATACTTAGCAAAGTTTTGAATTGCTTTACTAATGCATCTCTTGGTTGAGTCAAAATAGATTCTAAAGTTTCTTTAGTAAGACGATCTAATACAGCACAAACCGGAATTCTTCCAATAAATTCTGGAATTAGGCCATATTTCACTAAGTCATCTAATTCTAAATTTTTCAAGGAATCTCTAGGGTCTACTATTTTTTTTGTATCAACTTTGTTTTGATCTGAATTAGTTGTAAATCCTATAGAGTGTTTACCCATACGCTTTTGAACGATATCCTCTAAACCTATAAAAGCTCCCCCGCAAATAAATAATATTTGACTTGTATCAATTTGAATGCAGTCATGATAAGGATGTTTTCTTCCTCCTTGTGGTGGTACATTGGCAATTGTTCCTTCAAGCATTTTTAATAATGCTTGCTGTACTCCTTCACCAGAGACATCTCTAGTAATTGAAGGATTCTCGCTTTTTCTTGCAATTTTATCTATTTCATCAATATAAATAATTCCTTTTTGAGCAAGTTCTACATTCATTTCTGATTTCTGTAGAAGTCTTAAAAGTATGTTTTCAACATCCTCCCCAACATATCCAGCTTCTGTCAAAGTCGTTGCATCAGCTACTGCAAAAGGAACATCCAGAAACTCTGCTAAAGTTTGAGCCAATAATGTTTTCCCACTTCCAGTAGGACCGATGAGTAAAATGTTTGATTTTTGTAATTTAGTTGCTTGTGAATCTGTTGCATTGTTATTTTTACTATCTTCTTTAACTTTCCAAGCTAATCGCTTGTAGTGATTGTATACGGCTACTGATAATATTTTTTTTGCAGATTCTTGTCCAACAACTTGATTGTCTAGAAAACTTTTAATTTCTAATGGCTTAGGAATTGAGGTTAATTTTAAAGGAACAGATTTTTTTTGATTATCAGTTGGTAATTTCTTTTTTACTTGCGGAGAGTTGTTTGTGTTCGCTTGATTATCAATTAGTTCTTCATCGAGAATTTCATTACAAAGATCTATGCACTCATCACAGATATAAACCCCAGGACCAGCTATAAGCTTTCTTACTTGGTCTTGTGATTTACCGCAAAATGAACATTTAAGATGGGCGTCGAATTTAGCCATCGATTATAAGTTTTTAAAAGTGAAAGGTGTTAAATATTCCCTATTCACTAGGATTGCTTATAAATATCGATTCGTCATCATATTCTTAAAAAATCAGTATTCCTTGTCACTTTTTGATAACTTTATCAATTAATCCATACTCGACTGCTTCTGAGGGAGATAAAAAGTAATCTCTTTCTGTATCTTCATTAATTTTTTCTAAAGGTTGACCAGTATGTTCTGCTAGAAGCGAATTTAATGTTTTCTTGAGAAAAAGTATTTCTTTAGCTTGTATTTCAATCTCTACTGCTTGACCTTGTGCACCTCCCAGAGGTTGATGAATCATAATCCTAGAATTAGGTAAAGCTAATCTTTTCCCCTTTGCTCCTCCAGAAAGTAGAAATGCCCCCATACTTGCCGCTACTCCAAAACATATTGTTACTACATCAGGGGATATTTGTTGCATAGTATCGTATATGGCCATTCCTGCAGTTACTGAGCCTCCAGGAGAATTAATATATATTTGTATGTCTTTTTCGGGATCTTCCGCTTCAAGAAATAATAATTGTGCACAAGTGAATCAATGGATCTTGAGTTAGAAAAGAACAAAATGATTCCCGGTTTCGTTGAGGGAATCGTAAAGATGAAAATTGGTGATACTAAAACACTTAACCTTAAATTTCCTGAAGATTATTCTCATGAGGATTCAAGAGGCAAAGAGGCAATCTTTGAGGTAAATCTTAAGGATCTTAAGGAAAAAGAATTGCCTGAACTTAATGACGATTTTGCAAAACAGTCTGGCAACAAAGAATCATTAAAAGAGTTAAAGAAAGATATTGAAAAGCAACTTAAGGATAATTTTGAAAAAACTCAAAAAGATATCAAAATTGAAGCTTTACTAGATGCCTTAACAAACGAATTGGTTGCTGAAATTCCAAAATCTATGATTGATATAGAAGTGAGGAATAATATTGAACAAACCGCTCAAAGATTTGCTCAACAAGGTCTTGATGTTAAATCTACTTTCACTCCGGAATTAGTTAAGTCATTAGCAGAGTCCACAAGGCCTCAGGCTGAAAAAAATGTTCAAAGAAATTTAGCTTTAAAAGCATTAGGTGAAACAGAAAACATAAAAGTTGAGAAAGATGAAATT
>QCNA01000029.1 GCA_003213375.1 Prochlorococcus sp. AG-424-A03
AACTTATAAAATACCTTAATTTAAAGAATATTATTGTGTCTCTTTGAAATAGCAGGATGCCGTAAGATAGAGTCCATAAGTCTTACTCCTCTTAGTTGATTTATTAAAGGCATATGTCCGTCAGGAGCATCCAATGACCAGCAAAAAGATCCAGGATATCTAGTCCATAAGCCGTCTTTTTTCCACCCTATTTTCGGCCACATTAATTCATATTTTTTACCTACTGATTTTAATATCTTTGCTTGAATTGAAAATCCAAATCTACCAGTAGAGTAAATAGTCCATAATCTATCTATTGTTTCTAGATCTTTTCCTGACATATTTTTAACTTCACTGTAGAAAACATATCCACGTTTTTCAGCTAATTTTCCAGCTAATTTTCGTAAGTAGGAACTTGTTAATCTATCTGCATCTTCAAATTTTTGCTCAACTAACATCAATTGCAATTCTTCATAATTAATATCAATATCTGAATATGTATTAAACCAATTATTGAATTTAGAGTTATCAAAGAATACTGGCTTAAATTTTTTTAAAACTTGCAATATCCAACCGGCAGCCCAGTCATCTCCCTCTCTATCAAACATATCAAACAGTGATGGGCCAAGATTAAAAATATTTTCTACTTCAGATTCTATTTGAGTTAATGAATTTATTCTTTTTCTTTGATTTGAATCTACAAATTTTTTTATAAGATCTAATGTAGCATTACTATGGTTATCCTGTTCTTTGTTATTCATTTTAAAAAAATTAATCTAAAAAAATAAAAACTATCCATGTATTTCAAAAGAAAAGAACTAGAGAAATTTAGATGTTTTAAAGGACCACTTATAGATGTTAGGAGTCCAAATGAATATTATAAAGGACACATGCCTAATTCTATTAATATTCCACTATTTGATGATGATGAGAGATCTATAATTGGTACAATTTACAAAAGAGAAGGTAGAAAAAAAGCAGTCATAGAGGGATTAAAATTTTTTGAAAAAAAAATGGAATTACTTCTTGATAATTTATTCAAGAGTATTGAGTCCTATACAACTATTCCTAATAAAAATAATGAATTATTTATCAGGATATATTGTTCTAGAGGAGGAATGCGTTCACAAAGTATTGGATGGTTATTAGATAAATTTAAATTAAATATAGTTACACTTAATGGAGGATACAAAATATATAGAAGATGGGTATTAGATAGTTTTTCAAATAAGTTGAATTTAGTAGTTATTGGCGGGAAAACAGGAACAGGGAAGACAAGATTATTATCATTACTTGATAAATATAAATATCAAACTATTGATCTTGAAGGATTTGCTTGTCATAGAGGAAGTACATTTGGAGGTTTAGGAATGAAAAAACAACCTTCAAATGAACAATTTGAAAATATAATTGCAGAAAAATTAAATTCTTTTAAATGTTCTAATAATATTTTTGTAGAAGCTGAAAGTGCAAATATAGGTAAATGTAAAATTCCTCATGAATTCTTCAATCAGATGAAAAACTCCAGGAGGATTGAAATTATAAGGAGCGAATCTAACAGGTTAGATGAGTTAATAAATACTTATAGTGTATTTAAAAAAGAGGAACTCCAAGAATCAGTACTAAGGATAAAAAAAAGACTAGGACCGCAAAGAACAAAAATAGCTCTTGAATCAATACATAATGAGAAATGGGACTTAGTTTGCAGATCAGTTTTAGATTATTACGATAAGTGTTATGAATATGAAAAGGTTGGCAAAACTAATATAAAGATAATAGATTTAACGGATAAAAAATATGATGAAAGTATCCTAGGGTTAATAAATAACGTTTTATAAAATGACTACAAACGAATATGAAAATTATTTCCTAAGATAAAAAATTATTAACCGAATATTATGACAACAAATAAAACTGCAAAAATACAATTTTATGAGGGAACTGATGAACCAGTAGTGCCTGAAATAAGACTGACTAGAAGTAAAGATGGTACCTCCGGTCAAGCATTATTTTTGTTTGAAAAACCTCAGGCATTATCTTCAATTACAGACGGTGAGATCACTGGTATGAGGATGATAGATTCCGAAGGTGAAATATTAACTAGAGAAGTTAAAGTAAAGTTTGTTGATGGAGAACCAATATTTTTAGAAGCGGTTTATATTTGGAAGAACACACCAGACTTTGACAGATTTATGAGATTTGCAAAGAGTTATGCCAAATCAAATGGATTAGGATATTCTGAAAAGAAGTAGAATATTATGAAAATTGAATAGTTCATCATATTTTAAGTTAGTAGTAATATTAATCACTTTATTAATAGTATGGACTTTAAGGGATTTTCTCCTACTAATAATTTGTTCTTTAGTAATTTCAAATATTGTATGTAATTTATCTAATCAAATCCAAAAAGGTTTGAAAATTCCTCGATCGATTTCTTTGTTTCTTGTCTTAGCCGTCATATCAGTAATAATATTTACTATTTTTATTCTTGTATTACCTCCGTTTATAAAGGAATTCAATGAAATACTAGTTGACATTCCAAATGGTTTATCAAAAATAAATATATTGATCAATACAAATCTAAACAAATTTAATAGCTTATTTTATGGCGAACAATCAGAAAATGTTATAGACATATTCAGTTTAATAAATAATGTAGTTACCATTCCAGATGTCTCAACTATTGCAAAAGCTATTCAAGAAAGTTTTAAGAATTTAATTAATATTGCGGGGAATCTAGGTTCAGGTCTTTTGAGATTAATATTCGTATTAGCAGTGAGTTTGATGATTTCTATTGAACCAAAACAATATAAAGAAAATGTACTTCTATTAATACCAAAAAATTACCGTAATAAATTTAGAAATATTCTCGAAAAATGCAATATTGCCTTAGCAAATTGGACCTTTTCTATGGTAATAAGCTCATTATCAGTAGGTTTATTATCATTAATAGTTTTATCTATATTAGATGTCAAATACGTTGTCTCAAATGCCTTAATAGCAATGGTTCTTAATATAATTCCGAATATAGGTCCAGTTATTAGTGGTATATTTCCAATCTCAATTGCACTACTAGATAATTTTTGGAAACCACTGGCAGTTTTAGGATCATATGTAATCATTCAAAATATTGAAAGCTATATCATAATGCCATCTATAATGAAGAAAAAAGCAAACCTACTTCCTGGTTTAACATTAATGTCACAATTTGGATTTACCTTCATTTTTGGTCCATTAGGCTTAATACTATCTCTTCCATTAGCTGTAGTAATAAAGGTTTTAATCAAAGAATCATTTAAAGATATTTAAAAACTACTTAATTAATTTTTTATATAAATATGGGTATGAAAAAAGTATAAAGATAGCTAAAGGATGTTTACCTATAGCAAAATATAGAGAACTAAAAGTAAAATGATCAAATAATATTCTCAGCTCAGTAGAAAGATCTATTAAAACTAAAGAGAATAAAATTATCAAATAGTAATTCAATTTCATAAAATGAGAAGCTTAAGCTCAGTCTTTAAGCAACAAAGATGGAGCCAATAAAATACTTGAATAACTTCCAACAATAATTCCTAATGATAAGGCCAAAGAAAACCAAAACAGCGAGTAAGATCCAAACAAAATTATGCTTAATAAAGGGATAAGGGTTGTAATACTGGTAAAAGTTGTTCTCCTAAATGATTCGTTTACTGATAATTGAATAGTTTCGTTATAGCCTTCTTTCTTTGATTTTAAATTCTCACGAATTCTATCAAAAATAACAACAGTATCATTTACAGAATAACCAGCAATAGTTAACAAGGAAACCGCAAATAAACTATTTACCTCGACAGATAATATAATTCCCAACCAGGAAAATATACCGAAAACAATTAATAAATCATGGAATAAAGCTAATAATGCAAATAATGCATATTTTTTATCAAACCTAATAGTTATATATAAAGATATTGCAAATAAAGAAACCAACAATGAAGTAATACAATTGGTAAGCAATCTTTTGCCAAGCTTTGGACCTATTAATCTTGAATCCTTACTATCATAATTTAGCGGTCCAATAATATTATCAAGATTAGTAATTAGATTATTTGATTCTTGGATACTCAAATAAGGTGTTCTTATTGAAATTAATTTATTATTATTTTGGAATTGTAATTTAATATTATTTATAAAGTTTTTATTACTAGAGATCTCTCTTAAATTTTCTAAAACTGAATCAGGGGAAAGATTAGAACATTCTTCTGCACAAACTCTTTCTATTCTTAGTTCATTTCCTCCAACAAAATCCATCCCTAAATTTATAGGTTTCTTATAAGAAGTATTAAAAGTTGAATATAAAATTCCTAAAAGACTTAACAAAATAAGAAAAGTTGAAAAACTAATTATCTTTCTTTTATTTTTTATTAGTTCAAGATTGTATTTCATGAGAAATTAGAAACAAAAAATTTAATTTGAAAAATTATTCTTGGGTAGATAGAGATTTTTTTGTCTTAAAGATTGATATGTTGTAAAAAATCGCAAAATAGTTTTAGAACAATTTAATGAGGTAAACAAGCTTATTAGAACTCCAATACCTAATGTTGCCGCAAAACCTTTAACAAAATTTGTTCCTAATAAAAACAATACAAAACAACTTAGAAGAGTTGTAATATGACCATCAACTATAGATGAATTAGCTCTTTGAAAACCGCTATCAATAGATCTTGTAAGAGTATTGCCGTCATATAATTCTTCTCTAATTCTCTCAAATATTAGAATATTTGCATCAACAGCCATACCAATGCTAAGTATAAGCCCAGATATTCCAGGTAAAGTCAAAGTTACAGGAATTAAAGAATATAGGGCTAAGTTAAAGAAGCCATAAAGTACTAGAGATAGAACTGAAACGAAACCTAGAATTCTATAATTAAAAATCATAAATATACCAACAAAAATTAATCCACTAATAGCTGCATAAAGACTTTTTAAAATATTTTTGGATCCCAATAGAGCCCCTATAGTGTTAGTTTCTACTATTTCAATTGGCAATGGCAATGAGCCTCCTTTAAGTTGAACTTCTAATTCTCTAGCATTTTCAGCACTAAAATTACCGCTTATTGTTGCTGATCCACCTGTAATACCAGTACTAGCAAACTGATTACCAACACTAGCTTCACTTATAGATTCGCCATCAAGAATAATAGCCAATAGTTGATTAGTGCCAGCAATTGACTTTGTAATTTCTGCAAACTTTTCACCTCCTGAATTACTAAAAGTTAATAAAACTTCCCAATTACTATTTGTTTGTTCTTGTCTCCTTCCTGCGTTAATAAGATCCTTACCAGATAAATCTGTTTTAATAAATAAATTAGTAATTTCTTTATCAACATATTTTTTGATTTCAATTAACTTCCCATATAAATCATTACTAGTAGATGAGTAATTCAATTCTTGCTCTATGTCTTTGAGATCATCTTGAATAACTTTTAAGAAATTATCATTATTTTGATTTTTTTCTTTAAAGGAATATTGTTCAATTAATTCTTTAAGACTTAATCTTTGTAGTTGCAGGGTTTTTAAATCTGTAGATGTTCCTTCTTTTTGGGTTCTAAATTCTAATAAAGCAGTCTTACCTAATACCCTTGAAGCAACTAATGGATTTTGTTCGCCTGGTAACTCTAAAATCAATTGATCTCCACCGAGGGTTTGTAAATTAGACTCAGAAACTCCTAAATTGTTAACGCGCTTATCTATAACCGAATTAACTGCTTCAAGTTCATCCCTTGTTACCTTACCTTCCTCTTTAATAATTTGAAGTGTAAGTTGAGAACCCCCTTGTAAATCCAATCCCAACTGTAAGGGATAATTTATTAACAGATAAACAGATAAAGTAAGTAGAAATATAATAAAAAAAAGCCAACCTTGCCTTCTTTTCATTTTCTATATACTCCCACTAATTAAATGTTCAACTTTTTCAACTATTTGATGTGGTTGGATTATTGTCAAATTCTCAAGATTTCCATTATAGGGAGTTGGAATATCCTGACTAGATAATCTAATTGGTCGGGCATCAAGATCATCAAAACACTCTTCTGTTATCAAGGCAATTAATTCTGCACCAATACCTCCAGTCTTCATACATTCTTCAACAATAATCACTTTATTTGTTTTTCTTATTGATTTTGAGATGGTTTCCATATCAAATGGTTTTAAACTTATTAAATCTATTAACTCAACATCTATTCCTTTTTTTTCTAATTCTTCAACAGCTTTAAGGCAGTGATGTCTCATTCTTGAATAAGTCAATAAAGTAATATCACACCCTTCTTTTACAACGTCAGCCTGATCTAAAGCGCAAGTATAATCACCCTCAGGTAATTCTTCAGACAAATTATATAGAAGAACATGTTCGAAAAATAGAACCGGATTATCATCTCTTATAGCTGCTTTCATTAAACCTTTAGCATTTTTAGGCGTACTACATGCAACAATCTTTATGCCAGGAACTGCATGAAAATATGCTTCAAGTCTTTGACTATGCTCAGCACCAAGTTGACGACCAACTCCACCAGGTCCTCGAACTACTGCTGGAATTTTATAATTTCCGCCACTTGTATATCTAAGCATACCCATATTGTTTGATATTTGATTAAAAGCTAAAAGCAAAAAACCCATATTCATTCCTTCTACTATTGGTCTTAAGCCAGTCATTGCTGCGCCCACAGCCATTCCCGTAAAACTATTCTCTGCAATTGGAGTATCTAAGACTCTTAACTCTCCATATTTTTCATATAAATCCTTAGTTACCTTATAAGATCCTCCATATTGACCAACATCTTCCCCCATAACGCAAACATTTACATCATTTGCCATTTCTTCATCAATTGCCTCTTTCAAAGCATTAAATAATAATGTTCCAGCCACAATTAATTACCTAATTAATCACATATATAATCCTACCACTTTGAATAATTCAACCTCCTTCAGCGAAGGTTATGAGTAGTAATATTGATAAAATCATTCCAGGCGATAGCAAAAGGACTAAAAGGCCTAAGTCATGTAAAGACATTCAAAGAAAGAGTTTTCTTAATAATATTGGCAATTCAACTTTTCTTCACAATAAAACTGCGAATAAATACAATAAAAAGTCCTATACCAATAAAAGCAAAAGAGAAAGTTAGCAAAAAAGATAATCCAATTATTAAGGTATTAATACTAGAGGAAATATTTTGGACTATTTCAGAAGAATTAGATGGTTTATGTACTGAAAAATAAATTGCAATTTTATTACTTAAAAAATAAAAAAATATAAATAATAAAAAACTTGTTAATGATCCAACAATAAAATTTAAAGGTCCTTTTTCGGGAATATTTTTTTCAATATTCTCATTACTATCATCAGCCACAATAGATTTTTATATAAAAAAATTTAAATGAATGTTATTCCCTTTTTAAGGAAAGTGCAAACCCATGAATCATAACCTTTATCTTTAAATAATTTAGAATTTGCAGTTAATTCTTTTTTAGCAGTCTCTAAATCTTTAAAGAGTGCAAAGCATGTAGGGCCTGATCCACTCATTGAAAA
Source organism: Prochlorococcus sp. AG-424-A03 (assembly GCA_003213375.1). Classification (GTDB taxonomy): domain Bacteria; phylum Cyanobacteriota; class Cyanobacteriia; order PCC-6307; family Cyanobiaceae; genus Prochlorococcus_A. The sequence continues at coordinate 7,547 of QCNA01000029.1, forward strand.
TGTGAGACAATTTTCTAATTTAGAAAGTAAATATAATGCCTGGTTTACAGAATCATTTTCATTTTCAACAACTAACTGCAAATCATTTTTTATAGTGAAATGTTGATTATCAAAATTTAAGTTATTTAAACCATTATCTCTTAAATCTTTTCTTGTCTTCTCAATCATTTCTCTATTTGTAAGATATTGTTCACAAAATCTATTACTATATTTTTTATAAGTTTCAGCTGTAGATACTGATACATTTGGATTTTTTAAAAGAATTACTCCATATTCAAAGTTTGAATCTAATTTCTCCAAAATTTCTCCTCTTCCAAAACATAATTGAATACCACCATTTATAAAAAATGGAATATCAGATCCTAAAGTTGATGCTAATGAACATAATGTTTCTTTATCTAAGTTCAAATCCCATAACTTACTAAGACCAATTAATGTTGCTGCTGCATTACTGGATCCACCAGCTAATCCTGCACCAATTGGAATATTTTTTCTTAAAAATATATTCGCACCGTAATTTATATTTGATTTTTTCCTTAATAGATTTGCCGATTTAACAATTAAGTTATCATCAGACAAGCTTAAATCATTACAATCAGATTCAAGTTTAATTAAACCTTCATTATTAATTTCAAATTCTAAATAATCAGAAAGATCGATATTTTGCATAATCATTGCTAACTCATGAAATCCATCCTCTCTTTTACCAATAACTTCAAGGTGCAAATTTATTTTGGCAGGAGATTTTATATTGATTTTCGTTTTAGCTAAATCTTGCATATACTTAAATTTTTATTTTTTAATTTTAATACAATTTTCTGCAAGCTTAATCCATTGGTCAATTGAAATATCTTGTGGTCTTAAATTAAAACAAACTTTTGAAGATTCAGATAATTCATTTATCTCTTCATTTGAAAGTATTGAATTAAGAGTATTTCTAAGCATTTTTCTTCTTGAATTAAATGAAATTCGAAGAAGTTTATCTATATATTTTTCCAGACTAATATCTAATCTTAAATCATTCTTAATTGGTTCGAAAACTACTAATGAAGAAAAAACTTTTGGAGGCGGACTAAATGATGAAGGGGGCACATCACATATTCTTTTTATTTTTGATAGAAGTTGCATTCTTACACTAAGTGCACCAGCATTGGGACTTCCTTCTTTTGACAAAATCCTATCTACAACGTCTTTCTGCATTAAAAATATTATTTTTTCGTAATTATAATTTTTTATAATTCCCAATCGACCTATGAAAATATCCAATATTGGGCCAGTTATATTGTAAGGAATATTTGCAATCACTTTTGTAATCTTCTTATTGATCGAATCTAAATTTACGGTAAGAATATCTCCCTGCTGAAGTGAAAACTTATCATTATTATTGAATTTATCATTTAATAAATTTATTAAATCTTTATCTAATTCAATCGCATGTAATTTTTTAATTTCTGAATCTAATAACTTAGATGTTAAAGCTCCTTTACCAGGTCCAATTTCTAAAATAAAGTCATTTTCATTAAGAACAGCAATTTCTTTGATTTTTTCTAATATTTTTTTATTTACCAACCAGTGTTGTCCGAATCTTTTTTTTTGATGATAGTTTTTAGAATTCATCTAAAAGATAAATAATATGTTTAAATTAAATATGAATTTATTTAATCCTTTATATCATGAGCTTATCAAAAAAAAATTTAGATAAACTCAATAAATTAAAAAAAAAGAAAAATTTAAATAACGAAAGTAAAAATATAAATAATTTCACAAATATAACTAATAATGATAATTTAATAATCAATCCACTTAATTCAGAAGATCCCAATAAAATTTTTTATTCTTTAATTGATAATTCAGAATCTTTAGAAGAAACTTCTAACGTTATTAATTCACTAAGAAAAAGTGAGATTAATCATATTAATATGAATTCTAAAAAAGATAATTTTTCCAAGAAATTAACAACCGAAGAGGAACTATATGATGAATTTAATTATCTTCTTGATGAATAATTAGTTTTAATATTTACTTATGATTCAGAGTAATAGATTAGCAATTTATGCTATCGGCAAAATAAAGAAACTTTGGATTAGAGATGGAATTAATCAATACAAAAAAAGAATGCCTGAACTTATCATTAATGAGTTAAAGACTTTTAATTTAAATAATCTTAGATCCAATAACAATATTATTATCTGCCTAAGTGAAGAAGGAAAACAGTTTAATTCAGTTGAACTATGTTCCTTACTCTTGAATTTTAAAAATAAAAAAATTAATTTCTTAATCGGTGATACTGATGGAGTAAGTTCTGATATAAAAGAACAATCAGATCTTTTACTAAGCCTGTCTCCTTTAACTTTTCCTCATGAATTAGCTAGATTAATCCTAATCGAGCAAATCTATAGAGCTATTTCTATATCAAGCAACTCCCCTTACCATCGCTCTTAAAAAGATTAGATTAAATCTGAAATTAATCTATAAAAGTTTAATAACTAACTATTTTTTGATTTTTTGCTATATAGTACATATATACTATTAATTTAATCTTGGATTCTTTTGATTCAACTACTAAAACATTTAAAATCCCCTTATTAACTGATTCGGTATCAGCAGGGTTTCCTTCTCCCGCAGATGACTATACAGAAGAAAATATTGATTTAAACGAACATTTAATATCTAATCCTTTTAGCACTTTTTTTCTTAGAGTTAAAGGTGACTCAATGATAAATGCAGGAATTAAAGATAAAGATTTAATAATAGTAGACAAGAGCTTAACAGCCAGGCCAGGGAATATCATCATTGCAATGATAGATGGAGAATTTACAATAAAAAGATTATCTATAAAAAATAATGAATTATATTTAAAATCAGAAAATCATAATTATCCTGATTTTAGATTTAAAAACCATATTGATGTACAGATATGGGGAGTTGTTATTTATTCAATACATAGCTATTTATGAGAATTTCAAATATTGATGCAATAGCTCTTATAGATGCTAATAATTTTTACGCGTCATGTGAACAAAATATTAATCCTCATTTGAGAAATAAACCAGTAGTAATTTTATCTAATAATGACGGATGTATCATTGCAAGAAGCCCTGAAGCGCGAGCTTTAAAAATTAAAATGGGAACTCCGTATTTTAAGGTCAAAGAAAGATTAAATAAACTAGATGTATCAGTCTTAAGCTCAAACTACTCGCTTTATGGGGATATGAGCAGAAGACTAATGAATTTACTGAAAAACTACTGTGAACAGATAGAAATTTATTCCATTGACGAAGCATTCGTCTCGATTTCTAGACCTAATGATGAAAATCTATATCCTTGGGCAAGAAGCATAAGATCATTAATATATCAGAATCTAGGGATTACCATAACAGTAGGAATAGGAGAAAATAAAGTAAGAGCAAAAATTGCTAATAAACTAGCTAAAAATATTGATTATTCAGCTGGAATATTTGATTTAGCTAGAACCGAAAATGAGAATAATTATTTGAAAAGAATTAGTATAGATAAAATATGGGGAGTCGGGAAACAAACGTCTAAGTGGTTACAAAGTAAAGGTATTAAAAATGCGAGAGAACTAAGAGATATGGAAGAAAATGAAATCATTAAGAAATTGGGCATCGTAGGGAAAAGACTGCAATTAGAACTGAAAGGCCATAGATGCCTGCCCATAGAAAAAAACAAGAAATCAAAAAAAGAAATTCAGGTGAGCAGGAGTTTCGGCACGCCTATCACAAAATTAGAAGACTTAACTCAAGCACTGGCAACTCACGCAATAAAAGCCTCTGAAAAAATGAGAAGTCAGAATTTACAATCATCTAATATTAGAGTATTTGCTAGAACCAGTAAATATTCAAGTCAAAATTATCAAAGAAGCGCTCATAGAAAACTTACAAATGCAACAGATGACACAAACAATATTTTAAAAATAGTAGTTGAATTATCTAAAGAAATTTATAATCCCGAATATAAATTCTCAAAAGCTGGTGTTTTAATGCAGGATTTAACAAATAGCGAATATTTACAGCAATCAGTTATCAATTACAAATCTCAGAAAGTCTTAAAAAAATCAACAAATCTTATGAAAACGATTGATTTATTAAATAAAAGATTTAATAACAATGCAATTACATGGGCCATTACAAAAAATCCACAAAGTTGGAAGATGAATAGGAATTTCTTAAGTCGCTCATCTACAACTGATATAGAAAAAATCCCAACTATAGTGAAGTAAACAAAATAGAATGGAATTTATATTATTTTTGAGCAAATTAGATAAAGAGATTCTTAACTTATTAATGAAAGCAAACTACATAGTTGAAGAAAATAAAATAGAATGTTTAATAAACAAAGAAATAAAAGGGCTACATAATTTTAAAGAAAATAAAATAATAATATGTACTGAAAATGCAAAAAGGAAAACAAATTTTAGAAATAAGAATCAACAACCAAATAAAGAAAACTTCAAAACAGAAAGGGCGATAAGAAAAGCATTAAGACACGAAGCAACTCATGCGATACAAAAATGTAATGACAATAAAACAATAGGGGATATAAAAAAATTAGAAAGCAAATTGCATCAAAGTAAAAGAAAAGCATTAGAGTTCTCTAGTTCAAATTTCTCTGGAACTTATGCAAAAGAAGTGGAAGCTTATATTCTTGAAGACAAGCCCAAAAAGGTAAAAAATATGATTAAAAAATACTGCCTATAAATTAAAATTTTTTATATTAACTAGCAATAAAGTTACCACAGCGTTGTTTATCTAAAAAACTCATATGTTGTCTTTCTAAGTAATATAATTCCTGAAATTTAATAGCATCTGAGTTTAAATCCTTAAAGAGATCATCTATCTCTTTATTAGTCTCTGAGGAACCTGAAGAAGGATTATCAA
>QCNA01000030.1 GCA_003213375.1 Prochlorococcus sp. AG-424-A03
ATTTCTTCATTTTCACTTTCAATTATTCTGGATTTACCTCCACAAAGAAGAACAGCAGTTTCTTTCGTTACATAAAATAATTTTTTTTCATCATTAATGGATGATTTACCTTTCGTAATCGAAATTTCATCCTTTGTAATGGATAATTCATCTTGGGTAATGGATAATTCATCTTTTGCACTGCAAGAAGTAAGAATAAGAGTAAATACAAACAGTAGCTTTTTCATATTTTTTTTAAATGATAAATTCACTTGTAATTGCTTTTAATTGTTTTTTATTTAGTTGGGTAAGATAGCTATAAATTTCTTTTCTAAATAATCTGTCTTCAACTCTTTTACTTTCAAGAATTGAAAAAGTAATGAAATTAACAAGTTGAATCTTATTCATATTTACTTTTTAAGTGTCTATTGTTAACCCTGAGTTAAATTCTTATTAAATAAACTTTGACTATTAGAAAAATATTTAGTTTAGAAATTTAGAAGTTTTTTAAACAAATTTATTTTCTGCTTAATAACTTCTTAATCCAATACCCTTAAGTTATAGAAGTCTCCTATATTTTTACGCCTTGAATATTGAAGACAATCATATAAAAAAAATAATAAATGTTTATAAAAAATTCACCTTCTCCCAAAAAGTCAAATCAAGCCCAAGAAATAGGGCATATCAAATATTCATATAAAGAAAGTTTTAAAAGAGAGAATGAATCTTTGTTAGATGATTCTGCATTTATTGAAAATTACAATAATGCCCTTAAATCACCACAATCAAGAAGATTGTATAAAGATGTAGAGAATGAAATTCATTGGGACTCAAATGAGGCCTAGGATGTTATACCTCTAGATAAAATTTCTATTTAAAATTTTATTAAAAACTACTTTTAAAGATTTTTTAAATATATCTTAAATCCGAACTTCTTTTTTTAATGTTAGTTTACTTCTACGTTCATCCAATTTATTTGGACGCATGATATGAGAATAGGGAACGGGATTCTCATTAACTGCATAAGATCATGAATGAGCTCTCTCAAATAAGAGAAAAAATTACAAAAGCCAGGAGGCTTTATGAAGCCCAAATCTTGGCAACTAAAAATGGAGAAGTTACTCCATATAGAAGATCAGTTTTTGAAGAAAGAATCAGGGAAGCACAAAAAGAAATTAGTTCGCAAGATACCAAAGAATAAATTCTTTTTTGTAAAAATCTATTTTGTATCAGCTACATTCTTGAAGAAATCACAGTAAGTCATTAATTCTGATTCGGTTTCAATTTTTAGATTTAAATCATTAATTGCTTTCTTGGTATCAATTCTGTAGCCATACCAATCGAGACAAACTTCTCTCTGCCTTTGGGTTTCAGAGATCTTTTGAGTAGCTATTTTGTTTGCGTTATTAGTACAACTCGCAAGGAAAATAGTTGAGAGAGCTAGTAGTGGGAATAGCAGTCTTTTCATTTGTTAATCACAACAACTTTCCGTTGTTGCTGAAGAAGTCCAAGATGATTCTTCCATTGTTGAAAGGTCAACTCTATGGGTTGCCATCCAGTCTCCATTAGCTTCCACAAACTTCTGAACATTTCCTTCTGGAGCTTGATGAATGACAATAACTTTTTGAGGATCTTCCTTACTTATTCCTCTAAAAAGTGGCTTAATATCAAATTCTGAATGCCTTTTATCTGCTTCTGCACTATCAAATATTGCAGCCCATTCATCGAAAGTGCTTTCAATTTTAAAAGTAAAAACAGATGTTATGGAACAAGACATAATAAAGATATTATTTATATTTATAAAATATATCTATTTTATTAAGGCTTGGTTAATTGTCTTTAAACGGAAGTAAAATACCTTTTTTATCAAATTTGAGCCAACCTTTTTTTTCTAGTATTTTTAAATTTCTCGTTACGGTTACTCTTGTTGAAGAAATTGAATTACCAATAATTTTATGAGTAAAATTAAATTCTTTTAAATTTAGATAAATATATTTATCTTTTTTTAAGCCAATTATTGAGGATAAGTATAAAAGAAATTCTTTTAGTTTTTCTTCTGATTTTTTTATATCCCTTATTAATAAAAGTTTTTCTAATTGATCAATTCTTTTTAGACTTTTTGTTAATAAGTCTGTAGATGAAAAAAATATCCCTCTTTTAATTGTTTTAATTTCGCAATTTGTCAACGCAATTAATTTAATATTTTTGTAGTTACATAATTCCAAATTTATTACAACATTTTCATTTATTATCCCAACAATATTTTTCTTATTCTTAATTTTTGATTCCATTATTAATATTCCTGATTTGACTTCTAGGATTGTATTTTCTTTAAATTCTAAACTTTGCTTTTCAGGAATTATCATATTTAATTCTTACAATGCCTTTAACATAAATGTATAAAGTTAAAAATAAATTAAAAATTATTTAATTCCCTAATCAAATCTGATTAAAAATTGAGTAATTTGAAATAAAATTAACCATAATTTAAACTCTTTTTGGGAAAAAATTAATCTCTTTAGAGCAATGTAAATTTGAAGAATAAATTTAACACTAATGAGAAATTTTTTAAAGATAGTATTAGGACTATCAATAATCAGTGCAAGCATTTCAAGTTGTGGAAATAAATCAAATGATTTAATTGGAGATTTAGATTTATCTGATTGCAATCCAAATAATACTGTTGACAGCAAATATTGTGATCGAGATGGGGATTTTCTCGCAGACCTACCTCTTTCCGAAGATGAATGGATAGATCCTGAAACCATTGTGTTCTCATATACACCTGTTGAAGACCCCTCCGTTTATGCCAAAGTTTGGGAAGATTTTGTAACGCATATGTCTAAGGTGACTGGTAAAAAAGTCACTTTCTTACCAGTTCAATCTTATGCTGCTCAAGTTGAGGCGATGAGATCTGGACGTCTTCATGTAGCAGGCATTAATACTGGAAGTAATACAGTGGCAGCAGCATGTGCAGGAGCAGTTCCTTTTGGAATGATGGCTAAAAAAGATTTATCTTACGGTTATGAAATGGAAATTATTGTTCCTTCTGATAGCCCAATTAATTCTCCTGCAGATTTAAAAGGTAAAAAAGTCACATTTACATCTAAGACATCTAACTCTGGATTCAAAGCACCATCGGCCATTCTTAAAGGAGAATTTGGTCTTGAGGCAAACAAAGATTTTACTCCAGTATTCTCTGGTAAGCATCAAAATTCAATAATGGGTGTTGCAAATAAGGATTATGAAGTGGCCCCAATTGCTAACTCAGTTCTTACTAGAATGGATGCAAGAGGTGTTGTTGATTCTTCAAAAATAAGAACTATTTATAAATCCCAAACCTTCCCAACAACAGGTTATGCTCATGCTCATAATCTACATCCAGCTGTAGTTGCAAAAGTTAAGCAAGCCTTTTATACCTACAACTGGGATAATACAACATTAGATAAAGAATTTAAAAAGGCTGATAGATTCATTTCAATAAGTCACAAGCACGATTGGGATGTTATTAGAAAAATAGATAAGGCTAATGGTGTTGTTTATGATTGCAAATAAAAATTTTTAATCATAAATAAAATCAGACTTAATGCTTAAAACAATAAACCTCAAAAAGGTTTATCCAAATGGTGAAGAGGCGCTTAAAGGAATAAACCTGGAAATTCCTAATGGGCAAGTAGTTGCTCTTATCGGTCCTTCAGGTGCTGGTAAAAGTACTTTTATTAGAACAATAAATAGATTAGTTGAGCCCACTTCAGGGAAAGTTTATTTCGCTAATGAAAAAAATGACATTACTTCTTTAAATAAATCTAAATTAAGAAAAATAAGAAGACAAATTGGAATGATTTTCCAGGAATTTGCTTTGGTAGAAAGATTAAGTGTAATGGAAAATGTGCTTTCCGGTAGATTAGGTTACGTAGGATTTTGGAATAGTTTTTTCAGGAAATTTCCTCAAAAAGATATTGAAGAAGCATTCCGTCTGCTTCAAAGAATTGGACTAGAGCATATGCTTGATAAAAGAGCCGATGAATTGTCAGGAGGGCAGAGGCAAAGAGTAGGAATTGCTAGAGCTTTGATACAAAATCCAATGTTACTTTTAGTAGATGAACCTACAGCTAGTTTAGATCCCAAAAATTCCAGGCAAATTATGCGATTAATATGCGAGTTATGTAAGGAAAGAAATCTTGCTGCGATTATAAATATTCATGATGTTTTTCTTGCTCAGAATTTTGCAGAAAGAATAATAGGTTTAAAAGCTGGAGAAATTGTTTACGATGGCAAGCCAAGTGGCTTATCAGAGACAATACTTACAAAAATATATGGAGAAGAAGACTGGTCTAAAACTGTAGCAAATTAGGAATATATTAAATGAATGATAAGAAAGTAATTTGGAAAAGAAAACCGTTAATAAAAAATAGGTTATTAAGAATTGGATTAATTTTGCTAATTAGTACTTACTTATTATCTGTTTTCCTAACTACCGAAATTGATTGGCAAAGAATTCTTGAAGGGATCCCAAGGGGTAAAAATTTTATATTTGCTTTTTTCCCTCCAGATTTCATAACTAGATCTGATGAGATTTTGGCAGGTATTTTTGAAAGTCTATGGATGACTATTGTTGCAACTATTGTGGGGATACTTATTTCTATACCTGTATCCTTAGGGGCGGCTAAAAACATAGCCCCTAAATTTGTTTATTTCTTATCAAGAGGAGTTATCACATTATCGAGGAGTTTTCAGGAGGTTATCCTAGCAATATTTTTTGTTAAGTTAATGGGTTTTGGACCTTTTGCTGGGATGGTAACTCTGAGTTTATCGACAATAGGGTTTTTCGCTAAATTATTATCTGAAGATATTGAAGACATAAATAAATCCCAAGCTGAAGCAATCAAATCCACTGGCAGCAGTTGGTTTCAATGGGTTAATTATGGTGTCCAGCCTCAAGTTATGCCAAGATTCATTGGATTATCTTTATACAGATTGGATATTAATTTTAGAGAGTCAGCGGTAATTGGAATTGTTGGGGGAGGAGGTATTGGTTCTACCTTAAATACAGCTTTTGATAGATATGAATTTGAGACTGCAGCCGCTGTTCTTATCGTAATTATTTCTATCGTGATGATTGTTGAATATACATCTAGTCATCTCAGGAAATTAATAAAGTAATGCCAATAATAAAACAAAAGGATTACAAAACCTGGAAAAAATTTGATCGAAAAAGAGATTTACAAAACTGGCTTTGTTGGTTCTTAGGTACTTTAATTTTTAGCTTTTGTTTCGGTCTGATTAGTAGTAAAACAATCTGGTTTTATGTATTTGATTCACATAATGAGGCTTTAGATCTTTTAGGTAGGATGTTTCCTCCAGAAACTAATTATTTCTTCACTTTAATAAAACCTATTTGGGATACTTTAAATATCGCGACTATTGGTACAACGATTGGAACTTTAATTGCAATACCATTAGCTTTTTTATCCGCAAACAATACTACCCCGAGTAAAAAGTTTATAAGACCTTTAGCCTTATTTTGCATAGTTTCAAGCAGATCAATTAATTCAGTAATCTGGGCATTACTTCTGGTTGCAGTTGTCGGTCCAGGAGTCTTGGCTGGCATAATTGCTATCGGATTAAGATCGATAGGATTTTGTGGAAAATTACTTTATGAAGCTATAGAGGAAATTGATGAAAACCAAATTGAAGCTATTGAGGCAACAGGGGCAAATAAAGCACAAATTATGACCTTTGGCATAGTGCCTCAAATTCTCCCAGCATTTACGAGTATTTCTATTTATAGGTGGGATATAAATATAAGAGAAGCAACTGTTGTTGGCTTAGTTGGAGCAGGAGGTATAGGGATAGAATTAGATGCTCAAATAGGAGACTTAGCTTGGGCTAAGGTATCAGTTATTTTATTAACAATAGTAGTGGCAGTAGTTTTTAGTGAATGGATTACAGCAAAAATAAGAAAGGCTATTATTTAGACTAAATTAAATACTAGTATGAATAGTTAAGTAAAGATAAATTAAATGCAATTTTCTGATAGATATCTAAGTGTATGGGTTTTCTTAGCAATGTGTATTGGATCTTTATCCGGTGATTTATTTCCTAATTTATCTCAATTTATAGGCGGATTAGAACTCTCAAGAATTAATCTTCCAATAGCAATTCTTATCTGGGGAATGATTTTTCCAATGATGTTATCAATAGATTTCAAGTCAATAATAAATTTGAAATATAAGATTAAAGGATTTTCTATTGTCCTTTTTATTAATTGGTTAATAAAACCAGTTTCAATGGCAATCATTGCAGCCTCTTTTTTATATTTTTTATATGGTAATTTGATAGATCCTGTACTTGCTAAAGAATATGTTTCTGGAATGATTCTATTAGGAATAGCGCCATGTACAGCAATGGTTTTTGTCTGGAGTAATCTTGCTAAAGGCGATCCTTTATTTACTTTAATACAAGTAGCTATTAATGATCTAATATTAATTTTAGCCTTTCCATTGTTGTCAAAAATTCTTTTAGGATTTAACAGTATAGATATCCCGTTAGATACTGTTTTCGGTTCTGTAATAATCTTTATTTTGGTACCACTTTTTCTAGCAATATTTTTAAAAAATAAAATCTATAGCGAAAAAAGAATAAAAAGTATTTTGAATAAAAGTAAAAGTTATTCGTTGTTTTTTTTAATTCTTACAGTCTTTTTATTATTCTTTGTTCAATCAAAATCTATATTACAAAATCCTATTCATATAATCTTAATTTCAATTCCATTAATAATACAGACTCTTTTTATTTTTTATTTAACTGCTTTTTCAATGAAGTTTTTTAGGCAAAAGTATTCTATTTCCTGTCCAGGATCGATGATAGCAGCTTCAAACTTTTTTGAACTTGCAGTAGCTGTATCGATAACTCTTTTTGGGATTAATTCAGGAGCTGCTTTAGCCACTATAGTTGGGGTACTAGTAGAAGTTCCTTTGATGCTTTATTTAGTAAATATTTCTAAGTCTTCCAAAATATTATTTATAAAGTAATATTCTCTTCTTCAAGTTTTTTCTTTAGTTCTAGTGGCATATAAGCAATATCTTTTTTAATTGCATCTAAAGCATCTTTATACTTTTCAGGATCAGATAAAAGCGTTTTTATTAAGTTATATTGACTTTCTATTTCCTGAGAGGAAAATTTACTCATTTTTAAAAACTTATCACTTTTTTTATTTTAGATTGACTGTCAATTTAATCTGTCTTTAAATATCAACTCCTAAAATAAATTTAATTTTTAAATTATTTTGGGTTACTTAAAAAAAGAATTTATTAAATCACTTAAAGTTAAAGGGTCCATATTTTTAATTGTGTTAATTATTGGATTTATTTACTCAAGTCCAAAATCAAAAGTAATTATTGCAAATTCTTTGACTTCTTCCGCTAAATTTTTAAACGAAACTGTAGAAATAACAGATAAAGATAGTTGGTTTTCTGAACCTGATTTCATTTTTAGTCTTAGGTTAAAATTACGAGAATTATTGAGAGGAACTCAAAGAGGTTGAGAAGGAGCTAAATGCTAATTATGGTAGATCGACTGTCAATCGTGATATCCAACTTTAGAAACAATATTTCCTGAAACAGGGTCAGTAACTCCAAGTTCTGGAGACAACTCTTCCATAAATCCTCTAACCTCATCAAGGTGAGCAATCATAGCTGGTCTTTGAGCTGAAATAGCTTCTGCACTTTTCCAGATCCCAACAAAACAGTAATCATAATCTCCAGTTTTAGCGATATATCTTTGAGTCATCCCCTCAAAACTTGTTTTATCTATTACTTCGAAATACTTATCTACACAATCAGATTTTAATTTAAATCGAACAACATTCATAAAATTTTGAGCAGTCATAAAAAAAGAGGGTTTTTATACCCTCCAATTTTAGATCAACTGTCAATCAATAAGCAGTTCCTCCTAATTTCTCAAGTAATTCATACTTATCTCTTTTCTCATACCACTTATTTAAATCTTCTTCACTTACTGTTTTAAATAAAAATAAGGATATCTTTTCTAAATAATCAGCAATATAAATTCTTGAAATTGGGTTTAGAAAAACATAAATTATGGTAATTAAAACTAATAAAAGTTCAACTAGCAGTATGCGTTTCATTCAGAAATTTAAATTGAAGTTCCTTTTTTGAGCTTTGACGAGGAATCATTTTCTGGAAAAATCTGTTTTATATTTTCTGGAAAGAAAAACTCTAATTGCCTCCTTAAATCACCTTCATATAAATAGTTTTTTGTTGAGACTTTAAAAGTATCTCTTACTAATCGAACATTTATTTTTTCCTTTTTACCTGCCTCATTAATTCTTGATAAAACTAATTTAATTGGCTTATCTTTTGGTCCTTTTATGAGAGAAACAGCTTCATTTATACCCATTCCTTTAGTTGATTTGCCATCTATTTTTATGATTACATCATTTGGTTTAATGTCAGCTGAAGCAGCAGGTGAATCATTTATTACAGATTGAATAGTTAATTCAGCAGTGTCACTATTGAGAAAAAGCCTTATTCCAATCCCTGATATTTCCTTATCTTTTTTATGAGATAGTTTTTTATTAGTTTTCACACATCCTGCATAATCTCGTGCTTCTAAACATTTTTTATGTAATTCATCAGATATTTCAGCATTAACAGCAGTTGGTAAAGCGAGGGCAGCTAGTAATGGGAGTAGTAAGCGTTTCATTTATTTATTCAATAATAATTGAGCCTCCCATCCCAAAAGGTGCATGAGGAGAACAAACATAATAGTATTTCCCAGCTAATACACCCGTTGTGTTCCATGATAGTTTTCCATTTTGAGTTCCAGGGTTACCTGATAATGTCCCTGTCGTTACTTGATCACCGCCTCCACGAGAAAATTCAGTCTTTATATAAAACGGATGACTAAACGCATCTACATTAAAAACAATAGTATCCCCTTTATTAACAGTTACTGTAGGATCATTCCCAGTTACAGATCCATTTTTATCTTTACCACTAAGAATATAGTTTTCTATACTTTCTGCTGAAACATCAATATAATAAGACTCTGACTTTACATTCGCTGGAAATGAAAAACCTAAAAGCAAAGGCAATAATAAAAGTGAACGCATAAACTTAAGGAATTTATATAAACATATTAAAAAAAAAAGGAGCTAATTGCCCCTTATTTTAGATCGACTGTCAATCAATTAAATTATCCCATCGCTGCTACTTCTTCAGCAAGTTGTTTATTTCTTAGAATAACTTCTTCATCATTAAAAACAGGAAGTACATTCCATTCAACGCCAAATTTTGCTCTCCAAATACCAAAATGTTCAGCCATTTTAAGATGACTGTCAGCTTTGCATGTTACGAAAACTTCTCCGGTTTGAGGAGCATGGACTCTACTTATCAATTCAAAGCCGTCAAAATTATCCTTAGGTGCGCCGGAAGCAATATATTGTTCAAAGAGTTTGTACCCTTCAGATTGCGAAAGAGTATCTGGGATAACTCCATGAACGTGATAGTAAGCCATAATTAGAATTCAATAGTGTAATTTCAATCTAAAAACGATAATTTAAAAAGTATTTAATTTATCTTTAAATTTAGATTTTTAGATCGACTTTCAATCTTTAATTAAAATCTGCTTTACCCAGTTTAGTTTTGAAGACTTTAAAAGTAAGACCACTTTCGTTAATTGCTTCAATTACTTAATCTCCAACAGTTCCATAAAATTCAATAGACGAATCTCCGTCACACAGTCCAGCGTGAACTTCAAGATAAGCACCGACAGGAGGGTTAACTAAATGAGCAAGAAATGCATCATCATTTTTAAAAACCTCTGACCATACAAAACGAAGTGTGCAAGATAAATTTAAATGGCCCATCTGTTGCTGTCAAATTATTTCTAGGGAGTGTTGTAATTATTCTTTAATCCACTTTTTAGTCTTTAGAAATTCCAATTTATCTGTAATTGATAGGAATCTGAATTTTTTGAATCTCCCTGTTCATTTTTGTAAGAAAGCACAGCTCCGAATCTATTTTTCCTACTCATCTGCAATCCAATGGATAATAATTACTTTTAATTAAAAATATAACTTGCAAAAATGCCTTTCTTTTTGTTTCTTTTTTTTCTTTTAAACAATTCATAACTTGCTTATAACTTTAAAATGTGACTCTAATAATGCATTCAATTCTTCTAAATCAAAGCAGTGGTCTTGGATGCAGTTTTTTATAGTATGCAGCAAGTAAACTAATAATTTTTAAAAATTAAAATAATATTTTATTTTTTCTTATTAGTATCTTATTTAATTCTTAAAGAAGAGTTCATTAAATCTTTTAAGCTGTTGGTAGCTTCTACATTCTCCTCACACGAAATAGAGAAGCTTTTTCTTTTTGAAATAAATTTGGTATGACTTATTTTGCAGAGCCAAATTACATAGAATATGAGCTGTGGTTTGATTCAAATATTAATGCAGTTGATTTAATTAACTATTCAGATGAAAATGAATTTTGTAATTTTACGCATAAAAAATTCCATAAGATATCAAGTTTAAATTTAGTTATTGGTTCCTCAAAATATAAACAAATGATGATTTTTTCTTTTTTCTAATTTCCTTGCAGAGTTAATGCATTCCTTTATTGTTTTATCTCTCTGATTCTGGCATAGCAAAAGTAAATTTTTTGATATAAATTTTTAAGGCATTAATCACTAAAGTTTAATTATCAAAGAGCTAAATCGCAATAATTTCCAGCACTCATATTTACTGAATTTTGTGAAGTAATTCTTTCTAAGTTTTTATTTAAATTATTAGCTTGATTAGAAGCCGAATAAAATCCAACTGTTAAAAAAACAAGTGTGATAGAAGTTACTATTGTACTGAACTGGATAACTCCATCTGCCAGAATAGCTGGAGTTTTTAGAGATAAAATAGCTTTTTTTCTCTTTGCTTTTGATTTTGCCATAATGTTAACCTTTACTTAAATTTTTCTTAAGTTATTTTTAATAATAAGTAAAAAAAATAATTTGTCAGTTAGTAAATTTACTCATTTTGATGAGTCGTTCGAATCGAGAAATCTTGATATTTTCAACTATTAATTTATATTGACCTTAAAATTAATAGTTTCTTTAAATTTTTAAGCGTCTTGACTTTCTTTAAACAAATTTATTTTTAAATTAATTACCTCTTAATTTTCGTTACTTACTTTAAATTTATCGACTAAATATTGACGCCTTATTTAGCTGATTTCATATGAACAAATTAAATATTTATAAAACAAAAACAATAAACTTTTTAAGAAAATATTCATTAAATATTTTTATGGCTATTGTAGCTATCAATTCATATTCTATTTCAAGTACTCTTAAAGAAAATAGAAATATTTTAAATGAAAATGTAAAGTTACTAAGATATAAAGAGATTTGCGCGAGATATTATACTTTTTATTCTTCTGGAACTGATGAGCAGG
>QCNA01000031.1 GCA_003213375.1 Prochlorococcus sp. AG-424-A03
ATAGAGATGAAGTTAATGAAATGATTGAATCAGCTTTAAGGAGACATAATAGAAGATCCACAATAATATCAAGCGTACTTGGCTGGATTCTAATAGGAGGTTATTCGTTTGGACTTTTTCAAGCAGTTCAAAATGTCTAACTAATCTTTTCTTTAAAGTAGAACTTGCTAGATGATAAATTAATATAAGACTAAGTATTTATTATGAGGGAATATATTGAGGCAAATCTTACAGTGATAAGAAAATATTTAAAAAAACGAAAACAATATACATCAAAATTAAATAATGCTTCAATTATGGAAGAATTCAAGGAATGGAGCAAAGATCCATTACCTGAGACGGAATCAATTTGGACTTTACCTGACTTAACGAGAAATGAAAGACTAAGAAATTTTTGTCGCTCAATAAAGAAGGAAATAAGATAAGTTTTTAACTACCTAGTTGTATATGATTTACCTTTAAGTAAAAATAACCCGCAAATCCAACTATATTCAAAATTACAACGAAAATCCAAGCTGCAATTGGCTGATTAGAATCGAATTTTTTTATTTTAACTTTCTCCTTTAGTCTTTCAATATATTTAGCCATAAATAAAATATTAAAAAGAATATTTCTAATTATAGAGAGTTAAATTTTAAGTAATCTTAAATAAAATAAAATTTCTTTTAATTCGAATTTTTATTGTCAAGCCTGTTAATGGGATATTTAATTAACTCCTTTTTGAGATTTTTTAAAAGTTTATTGTGATTCAAAATTGTAAATTTCCTAGTAAAGGAGTGGTGCCATTTCATTGAATAAAAAAAAAACTTGCTAATTCATTATTAATAAAATTATAATACTTATTACGGTCATTCAGACCATACATAATTTAAATAAGGACAAATTTTTTTCATGAGCTTAAGAGTTGGCCAAGAAGCACCAGACTTTAGTGCTACAGCAGTATATGATCAAGAGTTTAAGGAGATTACACTTTCAGGTCTAAGAGGTAAATGGGTTGTTCTATTCTTTTATCCACTAGATTTTACATTTGTATGTCCAACAGAAATCACTGCATTTAGTGATAGATACCAAGATTTCTCGGCACTTAATACGGAAATACTTGGGGTATCAGTTGATAGCAAACACTGTCATTTGGCTTGGATTCAAACCCCAAGAAATGAAGGTGGTATAGGTGATATTAACTATCCGTTAGTTTCTGACTTAAAAAGAGAAATTTGCCAGGCGTACAATGTTCTAAATGATGATGGGGAGGCTGATAGAGGTTTATTTCTTATCAATCCTGAAGGTGTAGTTATGCATACGACTGTTAACAAGGCTCCTGTAGGAAGAAATGTTGATGAAACGCTAAGGATTCTTCAAGGTTATCAATACGTTGCTGCAAACCCCGATGAAGTATGTCCAGCAAACTGGACCCCTGGGGAGAAAACAATGTTAGAGGACCCCAAAGGTAGTAAGGAATATTTTTCTGCGCTATAGAAGAATTAGAAACATTTAAGTAAGAATTGAGTAGTAAATTATTATAAAAAAATAAAATATAAATATATTCAAAAAGGGGATAACATCTCCTTTTTGAGGTTTGGGCACGATCCAATCGCTCAAATTAGTTTTATATGATAAAAAGGACCAAGTATAAAAAGAAATTTCTATAGCGACTAAGATAAAAATATTAATTAAATTTAAGTCATTTAAACCAAAATATCTATAAATATGAAACTGATTATCAACACTAATATTTTTAATTTGAAGATGCCAAAGATAGATAGAAATCAAAATAAAATTTACCAATATTATTTTTTTTAACAGAAACCTAGATTTCTTAAAAATTAATAGGATAGAAATTAAAAATATGAAAAAACTTAAATGTGGAATATCTGGTTTTGGTACATTAATTCCTTCAAGAAATAAATTAAATATAAGATCAAAATTTATATATATATAATCAGCTATTAAGTAAGAGAGAAATATTAAATTTATTGCTACCAAAAATAATAATCTTTTCCCTTTAATTATTTTTATACTATGGATTTTGTCCTTAGTAAAATTATAGTATGTATAGTTTTTTAAAGAGTTTATGTACACTAAAGATGGACATATTGCTCCACTCAAATAGTAAAGGATTGAATAAAAGGAAATATCATTAATATTAAGTGAATACAAATTAAACCATTGTTTTTGTACAAATGGAAGAATAAGCAAAAATGAAAGTGTAACTAATAACTTCGTTTTATTGTTTTTAATTATCAAGAAAATATTTTTTTTAATTTAAAGCAATTAAATCAAACTTTCAACAATTTACTAGTTGTTAATTGAAAAACTTTTTTATCTATGGTTTCTTGATTTAAAAGTATATCAACTAATTTATCTAGTAAGACTCTATTTTTTTTTAATATTTTTATTGAATTATTTAATGAAATTTTAGAAATATTTATGATTTCATTATCTATTCTAGAACTGGTATTTTCTGCTATAAGAGGCTTTCTTCTAAATAATCCATCTCCTAAATACATTTCATTATTATCAGAATCCATTGAAATTGGACCAATAATTGAAAATCCATATTTTGTAACCATTTCCCTTACGATGTTTGTCGCATTAGAGATATCATTTATTGAGCATTGTGTAATTTCACCTTCACCAAAAACTATCGTTTCTGCTGCTCTTCCAGCTAGAGCAATTTCAATTTTTGAAAATAATAATTTTTTTGAAATCAATCCACTAGAAATTACATCTTCGTCAGGGCATATTTTTGTATATCCTCCTATAGATCCAGATCTAGGTAAAATCGTAATTTTATCAACTGATTCAATTCCATTTCTCACAGCAGATACAATTGCTCTACCTACTTCGTTATAAGCAATAATTTTTTTCATATTAGGAGAAGTTATTAATGAGCTTCTCAGGCCAATGGTAACTTTATCAAGAGCATTTTCTATATGAAGATCAGTGATTAATTTAGATTCGTCTCTTGCACAGTGAATAGCACTCTCGTTCATCAAGTTTGCAAGATCTGCCCCCGAAAATCCAACTGTTCTAGAAGCCCAATATCCTAAGTCAACTTCGCTTGAAAGTGGTTTGGAAAGTGAGTGAACTGAAAGAATCTTTTTTCTTCCATCTAAATCTGGAAGCATTACTTCAATTTTCCTATCAAATCTACCTGGTCTTAATAATGCTGCATCCAAAATATCTGGTCTATTTGTTGCTGCTAAAACAATAACCCCAGAATTATCAGCAAAACCATCTAATTCAGTAAGAAGCTGATTAAGGGTTTGTTCTCTTTCATCATTTCCACCTCCGATCCCAGACCCTCTTTGCCTACCAATAGAATCAATTTCATCAATGAAAATTATACAAGGAGATTTTTCCTTAGCCTTAGAGAACAGATCACGAACTCGGCTTGCTCCAACACCAACAAAAAGTTCTACAAACTCTGATGCCGATATTGAGAGAAAAGGCACTCCTGATTCACCAGCAATTGCTTTAGCTAATAATGTTTTACCTGTTCCTGGTGGGCCTATTAGAAGAACTCCCTTAGGAACTTTTGCTCCAAGATTTTCAAATTTCTTTGGTTCTCTTAAAAATGTTATTACCTCTTTTAATTCCTCAGCGGCTTCGGGGACGCCAGCTACATCATCGAATCTCGTCTCTACATCATCAATAGTTACAAATTTAGCTTGATTTTTGGTAAAACCAAAAGCTCTGGAAGCCAATTTTGATGTACTCCTCAAGATTAAGACTATAGCTAATATGAAAATCAGGAAAAGACTTATTGAAGCAAATGAATTAGCAGCTGAGGCTTCTTTTCTACTATTGTTAATGGTTAGATCTACCTTATTTTCAGTAGCCTTTTCAAGGATTAATTGATCGTTGTAAAGGATAGGTATTTTTAATTTATCGCCATTTTTATACAGAACATCAATTTCTCTTTGCCTTGGATAGAAAAATATTGATTCTATTTTTCCCGTCTCTATATCTTCTAGAAGATCCGAATAACTTGATTTAGAATCTGAATATGAGAATTTTGATCTAAACACTAATCTTTATAAGTGATTAATAAAGCATATATGCTTATTTAAAAAATTGACGTATATAAACAAAATATACTCAAAAGTTTTGGAGATAACCAGTTAAAGGTTATATTATTATATGGAAATAAAGAAACAGAATGGCTGTACCAAAGAAGAAAAAATCAAAAAGCAAAAGGAACCAAAGACATGCTGTTTGGAAAGGAAAAGCAGCAATAGCAGCTCAAAAAGCTATATCTTTAGGTAAATCAGTTTTAACTGGGAAAGCTCAAGGATTTGTTTATCCTATTGAAGAAGAAGAAGAAGAGTAGCTTTAAGATCCTAATTTAAATGCTTCAAGTATAATGGCATAAATTGCACCAACTCTTAATTTATCAACTACGGTCCATAGATTATAAAATTTTGAACCTGAGGCAGGTTTAATTCTTATAATGATTTCAATAAAAATAATTATTATTGGGACCATTATCAACTCATTTTTACCTTCAGATATAAATTTTGTAATAAAATTTGCGAACAAAAAATAACCTGTCAAAACAGAAATTAGACCAATAGATTTTGTTCTCCAAGTATCACTTAGAAAACCAAAAAATAAATTATTTAACTGGTAGGTAATTTTTGAAAAATTAGTTTTTTGCATTACTAAAAGACACTAAATAATCACTTAGAAAGTTATAGTCAACATATGATTTTTTTAGTTTAGGGCCTTTAATTACATTTGCCACATTATTTTGATCACCAAGACTGTCTAAAATACAATCTAATTTAATATTTTCCTCAAGAACAATTGGTATATTTGAAGGAACAAAAATTGTTGGCAAGTTAGCTGCCAAGGAAGATTTCAATCCTGGATTGGAGTCCTCAAAAACAATTGAGTTGTTTTTGTTTATACCACTTAATTGAATTGCCTTTAAATATGGCAATGGATTTGGTTTCTTTAATTCAACGTCTTCGCTTGAAATAATGAACTCAAAAGGGTTGAAGCCATTAAAAAGATAATCAACAAGTAGATTAACCTGAATTCTTGAACTTGAAGTAACAATAAATTGTCTTACTTTTTTTCTATGTAATTCATTTATTAATCTAAAAACACCAGTTTTTAAACTAACGCAATTTTTTTTTATAATTTCTAAATAATGAAACTGCTTTGTTTCATGAATTTTGAGAATTAAATCTTCTGAGAAATTATCATTATTAGATTTAGAGTAATAAGCAATCCTATTTTTGCCCCCATTTATCTTCAGAAGTTCTATATATGTATTAGTATCCCAATTCCAATCGATACCAAGGTCATTAAAAGCATTGTTAAAAGCAGGTAAATGGGCCTCTAATTCAGTATTTGCGATGGTACCATCTAAATCCCAATAAACACCCTCCAGATAGGTCACCAAAAAGAATTTCTTTATTTACGGTAAAATACAAGAGCAATTATTGCTGGTCCTGCTAACGCAACTACAGCCAAAGGAATAAGTGTTGCCATGATTAATGAATATGTTTTGTGATACTATTTTTACAAATAAATGATGAAACTGTACTGATACGTTACAAGATTGAATTAAATCATGAAATCATGGACATGTATAGAAAATTGTGGAGCTTGTTGTAAATTCAACTTGAACGAGAGAAGTGATTTGGCTAACAAACTTAACAAAGAAGATATAGCTTTGATAAATTCGATGAATGCTAAAGACGGTTGGTGTAAAAACCTAGACAGAGAAAATAAAAAATGCTTAATTTATGAAACCAGACCACATTTTTGCCGGGTAAGTGAATTTTCAACTTTATTTAAAGGATATTTTAAATCTGGCGATAAATTTTTAATAGATTGTTGCAAACAACATATTTCATCAAATTATGGATACCAAAGTAAAGTGATGAAAACTTTTAGAATTGCTGTTTCAGGAAAATGAATAGTAAATTAGAAAAAAAAGAAAACAATCTAGAAAAAAGTTTTTTTTCAATATTTATAACGACTTTTACAACAATTTTTATTGCTGAACTTGGAGATAAAACTCAAATAGCCACATTAATGCTTTCTGCTGAATCGGGCAGGCCAATAGTTGTTTTTCTTGGAAGTTCTCTAGCTTTAATAAGCTCTAGCATAGTAGGAGTTCTTATTGGTAAATGGGTATCAAAAAAAATATCTCCTAGCAAATTTGCCTTAACTACTGGTACTTTAATGATATTGATAAGTATATTTTTAGCTTATGAAACATTCAAAAATTATTTATAAATGGTTTTAAGTTTATTACTATCAACATTTCTTACCGTTTTCATAGCTGAATTAGGTGACAAAACTCAACTAGCTACTTTAACTATAAGTGGCACTTCAAATAAACCATTAGCAGTTTTTCTAGGATCATCTTCAGCACTTGTTTTTGCAAGTTTTCTAGGAGCTTTAACAGGTGGTTCTATTTCAAGTTTTTTACCCGAAGTAGTTCTTAAGTCAATAGCCTCCATTACCTTTTTCATCATTGGTATAAGGCTTTTTATCAATTCTTTCACCATCGAAAAAGAAGAAAAAGGAGAGAAAGAAAATAATTAGTTTTAAGCTTGGATAATAAGGTGCAATAATGAAGTATATACCAATAAATTAATTTATAATTTCATTTGGATCATGTTCACATCATCTTCAATAATTGATAATATTAATCATTCAGAAGGGTTAGAATATAAAAAATTATGCAGATTATTAAAAATAACAAAGAAATCTGATAAGGATAAACTAGATATTGCTTTAACAGCTCTAGAAAAACTTGAAATAATTAATAAAAATGAAAATGATGAATATACTTGCATAAATGATAGTGATCATCTTGTCGCCAAAATAAGATGTAGTAGCAAAGGCTATTGTTTTGCTGTAAGAGGAAAGGACAAAGAAGATATCTACATTAGAGAAAATCTACTTAACTATGCATGGAATGGAGATAAAGTATTAGTAAGGATAATAAAAGAGGGATACAGAAGAAGATCACCTGAAGGAATAGTTGATTGTATTCTTGAAAGATCAAATCAAATACTTCTTTCTAAAGTAGAAATAATAAACAATGATGTATATGCAATCCCAATAGACGATAGGATCCTTTCTAAAATTAAACTTCCAAAAGGGAATAAAAAATACACTTTCAATCCAGACAATAAGAATATAGTAAAAGTTGAGATTGATAGATTCCCCATAGGTCAAGAAGAAGGACTAGGTCATGTGATACAAGAACTAAAACTAAACAATAATGAGGACTATGATACAGACTTTGTTTTATCTAAAAGCAATATCGTTAAATCATACGATTTAAATCATATTGAATCAAAAAAAATAGAACAAAGGGAGAGGATAGACCTTACTGATAAAAACTCTTATTTATTCAAAAGTTGGAATTCAAATAATTCTCCAATGCTCCCAATGATTCAAATAGAGCAGGGAAAAAATAAAAATACTAAATTATGGATACATACAAATAATATCGCAGAAAGAGTAGATCTTAATAGTAAAAAATCTCTAGAAATATTATTCAAAGGCTTTGAATCGTTACCCTTATTAAATGATTGGCAAAACTACCTTGGAGAAGCCATAAGAAATGATTCTGAATTTAAATTTGGTGAAAAGAATGAAGCAATAAGCCTCTGTGTCAATTTAAATAGTAATAATGAAATAATTGATTGGTCATTTCATCTTACTTTAGTAAAATGCACTCTTATTGTTGGAAGTGATCATACTGACGCGCTTCTATCTAGAAAAAGTAAATCAAGAATAACCTCTCGGATATTAAAACCTATAAAAGAATATGTCGACGATTTAGATAAAATACTAGAAATTTCATGTTCATTCAGAGAAACCCATCTTTTGGAGGGTAAGGTGGAAATTCCTGCGCCACTGAATAAGATTGAAGCACTAGAAGAATTTTTTATTCACAATCCTGCTGAATATTCAAAAGGATATTTTGAATCATTAAATAAAGAAGATTGCCAAACTTACCTTTCACCAATACTATATGAAGCTAATTTAATATGGTTCAAACATTCAAATCAATATGGCTTAAAAAGTTCAGGATACATATCAAATGGGATAGATTACGTTAATGCTAATGAAATTATCAAATATACAGAATTTATTGATAATGATGTAGAGCTTAATGAAGATGGCAATTTGACATTTAGTCAAGTAATTAAATTATGTGACGACGATAATAAAAAAAGAATCTTACATAAACTTCTAATTAATGAATTTAAGGTAAATGAAATAAGGTTGATATCTAAAGATCCTGATAATGATGAATCAGAAAAATTATTTATTTCTCCATGGACATGTCCTGGATTTGACTTCACAAATCTTATAAATCAGTACTGTATTTTTAATATGATAATTAATGGTAAGAAATCAAAAAAAAATAATATAAATGAAATTAATATATCTGAGAGTAATTCAATAGAATCAGTAAATTGGGATATTTTTAATGCATCAATTTCAAAAAATTTAGAAATATTATTTAACAAGTTTGTGATAGATAAACTTAATGAATTCAAGTACAAAGTTAACCAATATAAATCTAATATGATAAATATAAAAAAAGTAAGAAAAGCAGAAAAATTATTAGGTAATATTTATAGTGGGTTTATTTTATCAGTGCAAACATATGGTTTCTTTGTTGAGATATCAGAACTAAATGTAGAGGGTTTAGTACACGTCAGCACTCTTAATAATGATTGGTATGAATACAGGTCAAGGCAAAATCTATTGATTGGAAGAAAATCCAAAAAATCATATAAAGTTGGAGATGCAATAGAAGTAAAAATAATAAAAGTCGATATTCTTAAATATCAAATTGATTTAGAATTAACATAAATAAATTTTCAAAAAATATATTATGGAAATATTAACCAAAAAAATTTTAGATAAATTTTTATAATTATGTTTAAGAAAAAATATTTACTTTTAACTCTTTTTTTAATAATTATTTTTCAAATTTTATTATATACAAATAATAATCAGAAGACTTCATTTAGATACTTCAAATGGACCCTCCAAGAAGTAAGTATAGGTAAGTTAATCAGTATTTCGTTTTTTTCTGGTTTATTTGTAAGCACCTTATTGAATACAACAAATAGTAGTACTAGTTTCAGAAAAAAAACTTTCGAAAATGTGGAAGATGATTTTGTATCTAATAATGAGGAAGAAATGGAACAAAACATTGATATGCCGCCACAAAGGGATATTAGAGAAACTCAACCAACAATCTCTGTTAATTACAGAGTAGTCAAAAATATGAATGATAATAATTTTAAAAAAGATCAAAGTTATTCAAATCAAGATATGAAAGATGACTGGGATAATCCTGATAATGATTGGTAGAAAAATAAATTAATTAAAAAATGTTTTTTTAATTTATAATAGAATAAATAGTTTTTTTTATGGAAGAAAATTTAGACAAAAATAATGAAGTAAATAAAGAAATATCTGACAACACTACTAAATCAAAATCTGAGGAAATAAAAGGGCCTAAATCAGAAAAAGGTATCAATATGGATATAAATAATGGTGATTCTGCTACTAAAGTTGTTTTAAAAAATGAAATTAGTATCCCCGAAAAACCTATAACAAAACCCAAAAAAGAACTCCCAGTAGAGAAAAAACCTTTCCAAGAATTTATTAACCTACACCTAATTCCTTCACTTACTGAGGAAATTAATCAAAGAGGATTAGAAATAAGCAATATTAACCTCACTAACACAAATAGACCTATTGCTGGAGATAAATGTTGGGTAATAAATTGTGAAATTAAAGATACATGTAACTTTTGGTTATCCTTTGAGAAGGATGACATTAGTTCATTAAAAAGTATTTCTTTATCAAAACCTAATCAAAAACCAAGTATTATTGAATCTTTTCTTATTGACGAAAAAAGAATTACCCTAAAATTAATTATATCAAGAGTACTTCAAAGATTGAATGGGCAAAAGTTAATAGGAGTTAATTAAAAAAACAATAACACCAAGTTAACTTTTTCCTCGAAAATACAAATCATAGTAAATAATAGTATTAATAAACCGAATAAAAAATGGCTCAATCAACTGTTGAATCAAAAAATAAAAAAGATATTAATAATGGAAAGATACCAGCAAAAGAAACAATTTTGTCTCCAAGATTTTATACAACAGACTTTGAGGCTATGGAAAATATGGATTTATCAATAAACGAGGAGGAATTGGAAGCTATCTGTGAGGAATTTAGGAAAGATTACAATAGGCATCATTTTGTAAGAAATAGTGAATTTGAAGGCGCTTCAGAAAAATTAGATCCTGAGACAAGAGAGCTTTTTGTTGATTTTCTCGAGGGAAGTTGTACTTCAGAATTTTCGGGTTTTTTACTTTATAAGGAACTTAGTAAGAGAATTAAAGTCAAAAACCCTCTACTTGCTGAATGTTTTGCTCATATGGCCAGAGATGAAGCAAGACATGCAGGTTTTTTAAATAAATCAATGAGTGACTTTGGACTTCAGTTAGATTTAGGTTTTTTAACAGCCAATAAAGATTACACTTATTTCCCACCAAGAAGTATTTTTTACGCTACTTATTTATCCGAAAAAATAGGTTATTGGAGATACATAGCAATTTATAGGCATCTCGAAAAGAACCCTGATAGCAAAATTTTTCCACTATTTAATTACTTTGAAAATTGGTGTCAAGATGAAAATAGACATGGGGATTTCTTTGACGCATTAATGAAAGCACAGCCACGTACTGTTAAATCTTTAAGCCAAAAAATTACCATTGGCGGCTCCACTTTTACACACCCATTATTTGACTACTTCCACAGGTTTAGATATTTCTTGAATAATCTTCCATTAACATCCAAGTTATGGTCTAGGTTCTTTCTATTAGCTGTATTTGCAACTATGTATGCAAGGGATTTGGGAATTAAAAAAGATTTCTACAGTTCTTTAGGTTTAGATGCCAGAGATTACGACCAGTTCGTTATTAACAAAACAAATGAAACTGCAGCTAGAGTTTTCCCTGTAGTAATGGACGTTTATGATAAATCTTTTTATGGAAGAT
>QCNA01000032.1 GCA_003213375.1 Prochlorococcus sp. AG-424-A03
ATGCAATATTCTTGCCGAAGTAATAAAAGGAATGATTCCAAATATTTATAAGTGCTTGAGAAACAATGGGGAAGTCATTTTCAGTGGAATTTTGAATTCACAAAAGGATGAAATTATAAAAATATTAATTAAGAATGACTTGAAATTATTGGATGTAACAACTAGAAAAGATTGGGCATGCATTTCTGCGCAAAAAGCCAGCAATCCAACCTAAATATAAGTTTTTCTTATCGATACTCTTTCATACATTTTATTGTGTCATTTTTTACTTCAAAATCTCACATATCGGCCAAATCGATGTTAAAAATGTATTTGATAGGTATTAATTACCAACAATTTTTTATTTTAATGGCTTCTTACAAAGTTACTCTCATCAACGAAGGTGAAGGTCTCAATTCAACTATTGAAGTACCTGATGACCAATACATCCTCGATGCGGCTGAAGAACAAGGTATCGATCTTCCTTACTCCTGCAGAGCTGGAGCATGTTCAACATGTGCTGGAAAAGTTACATCAGGTAGTGTTGATCAGTCTGATCAAAGTTTCTTGGATGACGACCAACTAGAAGCTGGATTTGTTCTTACTTGTGTTGCTTATCCAACATCTGACGTAACAATTACAACTCATGCTGAGGAAGAATTGTACTAATTATAAAAATTTAACTTTTCTAAGTTGATTATTTATTATTTCTCTGCCACTCTCTATGAAGGTGGCTTTTTTTTGTAAATGGATAAATTTGAGTTTTTCAAGACTGGTAGTGTTCAATCAAGTTATGGAGGTCAGTACAGTTATAAGGTAATTGGCCCATGTTGCAGACTTTATGATAGGGAGGAGTTACCTTGGCCCTGCTCAAGGCTTGCTTGGAGAAGTAAGGAGCCTAGTTGGCGAAGAATAGGGTCTAGGTTCGTTGCTGATATGGCTTCAAGAAAATGCCCATCTTATTCAGTTCAGATTTTGGAGCCTGGATCAAAACCTGTTGAGACAGTTATAACTCTTTTTTCAAAGAAATTTTCTTCTGATATACAAGAATGGTGGTATAGCAAAAAACCAGGCTCAAAAGAGCCTGGTAATATCTTTCCTTCTGAAATCGGTTAGCTTTAAATATTATGCTTTTGGCTTTGGAGGCATGTAACCTTTTAAGCCAGTGCATTCAAGACTATCAATTGTATTAACTCCAGTTTGTGAGTTAGTTCCACTAGCTCTTTCACATAATGATTTTCTCTGAGAAAGATCAAGATTTGCATCAGTAAAGTCTGCCCCATCAATAATTGCTCCATCAAATACACTTTTCATTAGCTCACCATTGGTAAGATTTGCATCAGTAAAGTCAGCATTATCAAAGCGTGTTGCATATGCAATGAGGTCTGTCATATTGGCTCCTTTAAAACTAGAGTTTTTTGCTGTAGTTACGCTCATATATGCGCCTTGAAGATTAGCTTCTCCTAAATCTTGATTTGATAAATCATATTTAACATATTCAGTATTATGAAGGTCGGCACCGTGAAGATCATCTTTTAGAACGTCAACTGATGAAGGATCACTAGGATAGAGTGCATTTGCAGATATTGGATTAATAAGTAACCCAATAATTAATGGAAGAAAAATAAATAGTCTTTTACAAGACTTATGTAATGATGAAAAAATAGAGACCATTTCGATCGACATCAAATAGAAAAACCTAAGACTATTATTTCATGGGTTGGTCATTTACAACGCTCCTGCTAACGAACTGTTGCAGTTTATTTTATTTCTGCAGTTAGAAAATCTTTAGCAAGGTGAGTATTTGGAAAAACCTTTTGTGCCTCTTTAAGCAAATCGCTTGGTGTGATTGAATTTTTATTAGTGTATCTTGGACTTAAATGAGTAATAATTAATTTTTTTGTATTTGATAATAATGCTGTTTTGGCAGCCATGATTGTTGTGGAATGTAATTTTTCATAGGCCATACTCTCATCCTCCTGTGAAAATGTTGATTCATGTACGAGCAAATCGGCATTTTTCGAAAGTGAAACAGCTGATTCGCTAAAGACTGTGTCTGTGCAATAAACAAAAATTTCTCCCTCTCTAGGTGGTCCGCAGAATTCTTTTCCATCAAATGCCCTTCCATCCGCTAATACGACTTTTTTACCTTGTTGCAGTTCTGAATAAATTGGTCCAGGCGCTATTTTTAGAGACTCAGCTTTTTTGATATCAAATATACCTGGCTTATCTTTTTCACTCACCCTATAACCATAAGCAGGTATTTTATGTTTAAGGCAGGCGCAATTTACTTTTATTTTGTTGTTTTCAAATAAAATTTTATTTTCTGATGCAAAATTTTCAACTTCCACAAAATGCAATGGGAATGACAATTTGCAAAAACTACTTTTAAGTGCTGAATTTATAAAACTTCTCAACTCTGAAGGACCGTAAATTTCAATACCCTGACTATTTCCTGATAAACCTAAGGTAGCCAAAAGTCCAGGTAAACCATAAATATGATCTCCATGCATATGTGTAATAAATATTTTCTTGATTTGAGAAGATTTAATATTGCTTTTCATTATTTGATGTTGCGTTCCCTCTCCACAATCAAAAAGCCAAACTTCTGATGACTGTGATAATTTAAGTGCTAGGGAAGAAACATTTCTCGTTAAGGATGGGACTCCTGAGCTTGTTCCTAAGAAGGTGATATTCACTTATTTATGATATTTTTATTTTTATATCTGGATTAAATCTAGACTTTTAGTCAAACTTAGGCAAATTGAGCATTTGTTTTTTAAACAAAGTGATACTTAAATTTAAGAAAAATTATAGTAAATGTTGCCTGATTACCATTTTATTTATTTGTGTTTTTCAGAGTCAAAGTGTTTTTGCATCTAGAGAGCCAAGAATTAGAGTTTTGATATCAAAAAATAATAATTTAAGGATTAGATCAGATAGATCAATTCCTTTAATTATAGAGGGGGAATTTTTTTCAAGTAAAAAAATAAAAGGCTTAACTTTGAAAAATGAGAAAAATAGAAAAATTTTATATTTTGATAAAAATAAACAAAAAAAATATGACTTAAAAAATAATCAACAATTTCAAATTAGATCTTTTGATGGAAGAGGTATATGGGTAGGTCAGAAAAGATTTTCTGGTAAGCTTAATCTCTTCGTACTTGATTCTGAAATATTGGTAGTGAATGTTTTAGGAATAGAAAAATACTTAAGTAGTGTAGTGGGCTCAGAGATGCCAGCAAAATGGCCTATTGAAGCATTAAAAGCACAAGCAATTGCCTCAAGAACTTATGCTTTAAAGCAAAAGGGAAATAATTTATTTGATATAGATTCAACCCAGAAAAACCAAGTCTATAATGGTTTGGAGTCCAGAACTTATAAAACTATCAGAGCCGTTAAAAGTACCAGATCTTTAGTTTTGACGTATAAAAATAAATTGATTAATGCTTTATTTCATAGTAGCTCAGGTGGAATGACAGAAAATAGTCAAGATGTATGGAAGAATAAATATCCATATTTATCAAGTGTGAAAGATTTTGATAAAAATAATCCAAAATTTAGATGGCAAAAAAAAATTTCAAGTAATGAATTAATAGATTTATTCCCCAAGATTGGAGGTTTAAAAAATATAGAGATTCTGGATATTACTAGTACCGGGAGGGTGAAAAATGTAAAACTTATTGGGGTTTATGGTTCTGATCAAATATCTGGGGTTGTTTTAAGAAAAAGATTAGGCCTCAAAAGTAATTTTGTGAGATTTAAATTTTTTGAGGAAAAATTAAACAATAAATTTCCTCCAAAAAAAGGTTTGATAGTTTTTGGTCAGGGATCAGGTCATGGAGTAGGAATGAGTCAATGGGGTGCTAAATATCTGGCGTCTAGAGGCCAAAAAGCTGAAAGAATATTGAAGCATTTTTATAGGGGTGTTCAGATAAAACCTTTTAGAAAAGATTACCTATAGTAATTATTTAGCATTTAGGACTAATTTTGGATTTATATTAGATAGATCTTTATTTAAGAAGCCAATCCCGAGAAGTGTTTGTTTTTTATCTATTACTTTTATGGGTTTTTTACAATCAAAAGACTTGCTTTTCATGAAGTAATTAATATCAACTCTAATTGCTCTTCCTGTTTGCCAAAAATTGATTTGTTCTTCATTACTTAAGGTAAATGTTGAAATGTGATTAAGAGCAGAAATTGTTGGAACAATAAAATTTTTTGAGCTTTTTTTCCCTTTTTCTTTTTCGATATCCGATATTTTTATCGAGTTTTGTTCATCAAAGCCACAAGCTGAAATTCTTTTAAGTTGTAGAAGGCAACCTTCAGAATTAAGGATTTCTCCTAAATCTCTTGCAATTGCTCTTATATATGTGCCAGCTGAACATTTGATTTTTATTTCTACAATTCCGTTTATTTGGTCCCATTTCATTAAAGTAAGTTCTTCTATTTTTACTTCTCTTGCCTGTAATTCAAAATTTTCATTCCTTAAAAATTTTTTATAAGCTCTCTCTCCATCAACGTGCACACTAGATACTTTCGGCGGAATTTGTTTAATAATTCCTCTAAATCTATTTAAGTAGAGATCTAATTTTTCATCACTGATTTTAGGCCAACTTTTTTGATTAATTATTTCCCCGTGAATATCATCAGTGTTAGTTCTTATCCCTAATTTAATTTGCCCTATGTAAGTTTTACCCTGAGGAAGATATTGAATAAATCTTGTTGCACTCCCTATCGCGATTGGCAATGTTCCTACAACTTCTGGGTCAAGAGTTCCTGTGTGACCGACTTTTTTTGTATTAAGTAACTTCCTTATTTGTTTAACACAATCATGGGAGGTAAATCCTTTATCTTTATTAATTACTAAGAATCCATCTTTAGTTTCCATTTTTAATATTAAGAATACTTTGAGAAAGATTTATAACCATCCTATGATTTTGGTATCGGAAATTTAGAGTAAGAAATTGAAAAACAATAATTTTATTGTAAAAGAGTTTTTAGACAATGCTTTTAATTTGAAATCACATTTAATGGAATACTTATCTATTAAAGAATGTGATTTAGATGGATTCCTTGCAAATGCAAAGATGAATTTGGCAAATTCACATCCTGGAGATGCTTTGAATGATGTTTCAGATTTTTATACTGAGATTGTAGGAGATAGGCATGTAGCTGATTTAGCTGCTTGGCACATCACAAGTAGGGACTACATTGCTGATACATTAAAACTTCAGCAGAGATTTTCTAGAGATTTAGTTTTGGATTTTGGAGGAGGTATTGGTACGCATGCCTTAGCTAACGCTATGTCTTCAAAAGTTGAACATGTTTTTTTTGTAGATATTAATCAAACAAATAGAAATTTTGTTGAATACAGGGCTAAGAAATTAGGAGTCGAAAAAAAACTTACTTTCTGTAAGACAATTCAAGAAACACAAATATTGAAATTTGATACGATAATTTGTCTTGATGTTTTGGAACATCTTTCAGATCCAACTTCTCAAATTAATAATTTCCGTGAGATTATGGATAGTAATTCTATTGCTCTATTTAATTGGTATTTTTACAAAGGGGATAATAATGAATATCCGTTTCATATCGACGATATTCAAATTGTTGAAAAGTTTTTTGAGACTCTTCAATCAAATTTTTTAGAAGTATTTCATCCAATTCTTATAACTACAAGAGCTTATAAGAAAATTAGATAACTATATTAACTCTTTTTCTATTTCTTAAATTTCTTTTAATGCTTTCGAAACTTACTGTCCCTTCTTTAAGTGCAAAAAGGGTGTCATCTTTACCCTTTCCGACATTGTTCCCCGGCAAAAAAGATGTACCTCTTTGGCGAATTAAAATTGATCCAGCAGTTACTTTTTCTCCTCCATAAGCTTTCACACCCAATCTTTTGGAATTTGAATCTCTTCCATTTCTAGTAGAACCTGTTCCTTTTTTATGTGCCATTAGAAGTGTTTAATTTGTAGATTTTTCGGATTTTGGTTTAGTTTCCTTTTTAACAGTCTCTTCCTTTTTGGAAGAAGACTTAGGAGAACTCTTACCTATTTTAATTGATCTTACCATAACTCTTGTAAGTTCTTGTCTGTGACCCATCTTTCTTCTTGTCTTTTTCTTTGGACGCATCTTGTATACAAGAATCTTCTTATCTCTTTTATGAGAGACTACTTCTAATTCAATTTTGGCGTCTTTAACGTAAGGTTTTCCAATAGTTATAGACTCATTGTCCTTTAAAACTAAAACTTTTTCCAGTGTTATCTTGTCTTTCTCTTTTGCATTTAACCTGTCTATGTCATAGTATCTATCAACTTCGAACAAAAATTGTTGACCTGAAGTTTCTGCTATTGCATACAATTCAATACTTTCAGATGAATTGTTTGAGGAGTTTTTAGAATTTGTCATATTTTAAAGACGCTATTAGGCTCAAATTAATAATTTGATTAAGCCCAATTAGCAATCATAATAGTTTGTTTATTTTCTTATTTTATAGTGTAATAAGTCAAGGGTTGTTTTAAATCTTTTATATCTATTCAGGAACTATAATGATGGCAGCAAGGAAAACATATATTTTAAAACTCTATGTTGCAGGAAATACTCCCAATTCGATGAGAGCTTTAAATACCTTAAGAGAAATTTTAGATAATGAATTCAAGGGAGTTTATGCTTTGAAGGTTATCGATGTACTTAAGCAACCACAACTTGCAGAAGAAGATAAAATTTTAGCCACTCCTACGTTAGCTAAAATTTTACCACCACCAGTTAGAAAAATAATAGGTGATCTTTCAGATAGAGAAAAAGTTTTAATTGGTTTAGATCTTCTTTTTGATGAATTAACTGAAACTGAATATAGTGGAGATAAATAATACATATAAAACTTTTAAAAATAAAATAAATTCAAAATTTATTCTATTTTTGTTTAATTAGCACAAAACTATGAACGATAAGAAATTTGGCAAATCAAATAAAATGCAAGTACAAAAATTACCAACTGGAATAGAAGGTTTTGATGACGTTTGTAGGGGTGGGTTGCCTGTATCTCGAAGTACACTGGTTAGTGGTACCTCAGGAACTGGTAAAACTGTTTTCTCTCTGCAATATTTACATCATGGAATTTGTAATTTTGATGAACCTGGAATCTTTGTAACATTTGAGGAATCACCTTTAGATATCATTAGAAATGCCGCAAGTTTTGGTTGGGATTTACAAGAATTAATTGATCAAAATAAACTTTTTATTTTGGACGCATCGCCTGATCCTGATGGTCAGGATGTGGCGGGTAACTTTGACTTGTCTGGTCTTATTGAGAGAATCAGTTATGCAATTAGAAAATATAAAGCTAAAAGAGTTGCAATAGATTCAATAACTGCTGTTTTTCAACAATATGATGCTATTTATGTTGTTAGAAGGGAAATATTTAGATTGATAGCAAGATTAAAAGAAATAGGTGTGACAACCGTGATGACTACAGAAAGGGTGGATGATTACGGACCAATTGCAAGATATGGTGTAGAAGAATTTGTATCTGATAATGTAGTCTTATTAAGAAATGTTCTTGAATCAGAGAAGAGAAGAAGAACTCTAGAAGTTCTGAAGTTAAGAGGTACCGTACATATGAAAGGTGAATATCCATTTACTATGGGAATGGATGGAATAAGTGTGTTTGCCTTAGGAGCAATGAGATTAACGCAGAGATCCTCAAATATAAGGATTAGCTCGGGAGTTAAAGATCTTGATGATATGTGTGGTGGAGGATATTTTCAAGATTCCATTATTCTCGCTACTGGAGCAACTGGTACCGGCAAAACAATGCTTGTATCGAAATTTGTTGAAGATGCTTATAACAATAATGAAAGAGCAATACTTTTTGCATATGAAGAATCTAGGGCTCAATTGCTTAGAAATGCTACTAGCTGGGGGATAGATTTTGAAAAAATGGAAAGTGATGGATTATTAAAAATTATTTGTGCATATCCTGAATCAACTGGTTTAGAGGATCACTTACAAATTATAAAAACGCAAATTAATCAATTTAAACCAAAAAGAATGGCAATTGATTCTCTCTCTGCATTAGCCAGAGGTGTAAGTTTGAATGCATTTAGGCAGTTTGTAATTGCTGTTACCGGTTATACAAAACAAGAGGAAATAGCAGGCTTTTTTACTAATACTGCGGAAGAATTTATGGGAAGTCATTCTATAACTGATTCTCATATCTCAACAATTACAGACACCATATTGTTGCTTCAATATGTAGAAATAAAAGGTGAGATGGCACGAGCTTTAAATGTTTTTAAAATGAGGGGATCATGGCATGATAAACGAATAAGAGAATTTATCATTACAAATAGTGGTCCAGAAATAAGGGATTCTTTTTCTAATTTTGAACAAATATTTAGTGGTGCCCCTCACAGAGTTGTGCCTGATCAAAATGTTCAAAATGTTTTTAGAGGAATAGATAATAATTAGATAATTTCATTAATTTCAGATCCTGGGAAAGAGTTTGAATTATTAATAGCTTTTGTCAATAATTCATCTTTATCAGATTGTGCCAAGGCTAAATCAAACCAAAACGTTGTCCCTACTCCTAATTCACTTGCCATACGAATCTCCCCACCATGTTTTTCAATTATTCCCCGCACTATAGATAAACCTAAACCGGTTCCTTGCTCAGTATGAACAGAATTTTCTACTCTATAAAAACGATCAAATATCTTTTCTTGATCAGCCTGAGATATTCCTGAGCCAGTATCAGCAATCTCAATTCTTACTTTTGGAAGTGGTGAAACTAATTCACATTGAGGGGCTGCATCATTTTTAATACTTGGAGGGAAAGCAGGACAGGAATCTGGCCAAGTATAAGCTCTTATAATTAGAGTGCTGTTTTTTGGACTAAATTTCAATCCATTTCCTAGTAAATTATCAAAAACTTGCAAAAGTAAATCAAAATTTCCAAGAATTGGAGGAATAGTTTCCTCTATGTCATGAGCTAATGAAACATTTTTTTCTGAAGCATTAAGTCTATAATTTCTAAGAGTCTGTTCTATTGCTGGTTTTATGTCCATTTGCTCTAGCTGTACAATTTTCCCAGACTCCAATCTAGATAAATCTAATACATCATTTACAAGTCTTGTTAACCTATCAGTCTCTGAATTTGCAATTCCTAAAAATTCTATTTGTTCTTCATCAGAAAGCTGATCTTTTAAATCATGTAAGGTCTCTACATAACTTTTGATATTAAAGAGCGGTGTCCTTAATTCATGCGATACATTGCTTATGAATCTATTTTGTGCCGCGTTAAGTTCAACTTCTCTAGTTAAATCTTGGATTGTCACGGCAATTCCTTTTAATTCAACTTTATTTGTATCTAAGACTGATTGCAAGACAATTCTTAAGGTTCTTGCTGGTTCTCCTAAACTAAATCTTAAATCGTCCTTCTCCTTTTCCCTGTTTAAAATAGATTCTATATTTGTATGTAAGTCGTTGGATAAAATTTCGGGGATTTCATTTAAAAATTGTTTGCCTTCTAGAAATCTTCCTTCCCAACGAAATAATCTCTTAGCTGTTGGGTTGGTAAGTACAATCTTGCCTTGTGAGTCCAATAATATTGCACCATCAGCCATTGTAGCTATTAATGATTGCTGCTTGATTTGCGCCGCTTTTAGTTCTTCTATATTAGCTTCATCGTAATTTTCTAACTGTGTTGCCATTCGGTTAAATCCATTTAATAGTTCTCCAAGATCACCTGTCATGGGCAATGAAATTCTGGATTTAAAATTTCCTCTTGAAATTTCTCTAACACCTCTCACTAATTCTCTGACTGGTCTTGTAATTGTCAGTGCATTAAATACAGCTCCAAGTATTACTAAAACCCAAATGGAGATAAAAACTGCAATGGTTACTTCTCTAGTTAAGGCAGCACTGGCTAGTGCTTTTTTATTAGGTGTGACTCCTAAAGCTAAAGTTCCAAGATATTTGCCTTTCCACAACATTGGAACAAATACATCTGTTACTTGACCTTGAGGTGTGGCATGCTGCCTAACTAATGGGAATTGGGGTCTCTTCTTCAATTCTGAAGGTAGTTTTAATTTTCGAGTGAGCTGAAACTGACTGTCTGAACTTGTTGGTGTTGCACTGATTGGTATCCCAAGTTGAACAATATCTTCAGCATCAGTAAAGAATATATAACGCAGGTTTCTACTTGATCTCCAAAACTTTTCAGCTACATTTGAAATTTCTTTTTTTTGGTTATTAGCGACTAATTCTGTAACATTCCCGGATAACAATAAGCCAAGATCTCGAGCATATCTAGTATCATTCATACCTGCATCTCTTTGAATACTATTTAATGCAAAAAAAGTTATTCCTGTCATAAGGAGGCTTACGACAAGAGTTGCTATTGCTAATAACTTTGTTCTTAAACTGAAACCACTCCACCAAGCGAGAAGTCCATTAATCCAATAGTTAGCATTCATATCTTCATTATCAGTGATGTTATATTTTCTACTTTCTCGATTATTGGTATCCACCATAAGCTTAATTCTCCTTAGAAAAATTTTTTCTCACTTGATGACCTATGTCATTTCTAAAGTAAATACCCTCAAAATGAATTTCTTTTAAATTTTTGTAGGCTTTTTCAAAAGCTGTATCAAAGTCTTTATCTTGACAGACAATACTTAAGACTCTTCCTCCAGCAGTTATTAATTCCCCACTTTCGCTCAAAGAAGTACCTGAATCAAAAATTTGGCAATCATTTGAATCAATCTTACCTATATTTATTTGATAGCCAGTTTTATACTCGTGAGGATAACCTTTGGAAGAAGCTATTACGCAACCACTAACTTTATCAGAAGTATTAATTTTTTCGTCACCAGTTAAACTTCCCATTGAGCATTTTTCTAATAGAAATACAAAATTTTTATCCATCAAGGGCATTATTGTTTGGCATTCTGGATCACCAAATCTACAATTATATTCTATAACCTTGGGCCCAGATTTTGTGATCATTAACCCAAAATAAATTACGCCTCTATAGTCAATATTTCTTTTATTTAGCTCATTTATTGTAGGTTC
>QCNA01000033.1 GCA_003213375.1 Prochlorococcus sp. AG-424-A03
GCCTGCCAGAGTCAATTTGTCTTGTAGCTTCAAAATTTAGATTACTTAACGGACGATAAGGCTTACGTTTTAAGGGCATATTCGCCTCTTCGGGGGTTCGATTACCTTTTTG
This sequence comes from Prochlorococcus sp. AG-424-A03, assembly GCA_003213375.1. GTDB lineage: Bacteria > Cyanobacteriota > Cyanobacteriia > PCC-6307 > Cyanobiaceae > Prochlorococcus_A. The sequence goes on from QCNA01000033.1 coordinate 113, forward strand.
TACATTACATCTGAGACATGCTGTAGTAACATTTTCCCAGTTATCTGTTCCACCTCTGCTTCTCGGTAAAACATGATCTATTGATAGGTCACTACCCCTATAGTTACAGTATTGGCAAGCATTATTATCTCTCAGAAGAATATTTTTTCTTGTTAAGGAAACCTCTCTAAAAGGAACTTTGACGTAGTAACGAAGTCTTATAACTGTCGGCAAATTTTTCCCGCTATGTATTGAATATGTTTTATCTTCCTCTAAGCTTTCTGCTTTACCTTTTATCATCAAAATTACTGCTCTTCGCCAAGAAGTGATGTTTAAAGGTTCATAAGATGCATTTAAAACTAGAGTCTGGCCCATGCCAAAATACAATTTACATGTCATGCTAACTGTATATTTCAATAAGCGCATATATTTGTGCAAAGTAAATGCAAAATAGGCAAACAAATCAGGTATTTAATTTTGATAAATTTCCAAATTTTGAAAAAGATATAGATCTAAAACAAAGAGCATGGATTGAAGTTAAAGGTAAAGCAATAGAAACAAACGTTAGAGAGTTAAGATCAAAATTAAGTAAAAATTGTCAATTTATGGCAGTCGTTAAAGCTGATGGATATGGACATGATGCGAAATTAGTATCAGAGTATGCTATCAAAGGTGGAGCATCTCAATTAGGTGTTGCCACATTAAATGAAGGCATTAAGCTTCGTTCTTCTGGAGTTAAAAAACCAATACTTATCCTTGGAAATCTTTATACGAAAAGGGATCTTATTATATGCCTTAAAAATGATCTTATGCCCACTATCAGTAGTATAAGAGAATGTTTAATATGCAATAACATTGGCAAGGAATTTGGCTTGAAATTTCTCCTACATCTTAAAGTTGATACGGGAATGTCAAGATTAGGATTTGAATACAATAAATTTGTTCAGCAACTTGAAAAAATAAAATCTTTTGAGAACATCTTAATAGAAGGAATATATAGTCATTTATCTTCTGCAGATGAAGCTAACGCATTAGATCCTAAAAGTACTACACAATTACAAAGACTGAAGTTTAATGAATTATTAAAGCAAATTAATCTTGATCGAAATAATAAAATTAAGATTCATTTGGCTAATTCTGCGGGAATGCTTATTAACAAAGATTTTCATTTTCACATGGTACGTGTTGGGCTTTCTATGTATGGATACAGTCCTTTAGACAAAATAGATAAAAATTTATCACTTAAACCAGCTTTATTTTTGAAAGCTAAAGTAGCTTTTATTAGAACTATTGATCCAGGTGTTGGTGTAAGTTATGGAGGCAAATTTGTAACTCATAGAAAAACTAATTTAGCTGTATTAAGTATTGGATACGCAGATGGAGTACCAAGAAATCTTTCAGGAAAGATAAACGTTATTCATAATGATAAACTTTATCCCCAAGTTGGATCAATAACTATGGATCAAATGATGGTAGACATAACAGGTTCAAGTGAAATTAAAGTAGGGAGTACCATGGTATTACTAGGATCTGATGGCGATAAAACAATTTCCCCTCTTGAATGGGCACAAAAATCTAATACTATACCGTGGGAAATTCTTTGTTCTTTTAAAAATAGATTACCTAGAGTTCAAGTTGATTAGACATTTCGATTAAATAAAAAATTTTGAATGTTTGCAAAAAAATTGATAATGTATAAGAACTGGAGAGGTGGCTGAGTGGTTGAAAGCGGCTCCCTGCTAAGGAGTTACAGGAGGTAACTTTTGTCGAGGGTTCGAATCCCTCCCTCTCCGTGATTATTAGGTGTCAGGAAGCGTTATATTGACTCAGATTGTAGATATAGTAAGGGTTCTCTCTGATTGAGGGAATCAGGGGTATTCACAGCATACCACGAAGTTTCAGTATATGAGGGGATAAAATAGGGGATAAAATTTTGTAGGTGAGGGGATCAAATAGATTACAAAATAATTTATGAAATTTTCTAGAAATATTAAATCTAAACAGTGACAAAAAATTTAGTTGATCCAAAATATGTGTAATTGAACTTAACTTATGAATAGGTTACTAGCGTTATCTTTGATTGGATCTTCATTACTAATAGGATCAAATCCAGCAAAAGCAGATTGGGATTATTGGGCGATTGATTACGATGGAAGCGCTAACACTAACAGAGTATTTACATGCGTATCAAGTACTGGTACTTGCACGCTAAGAACAACCAGAAATTTTGAAGGTGGAGGATGGGATTCAAAATATACTCATGTTAAAGACGACAAAATTTATGTTCAAAGTAGTGGATCCAACTTTGAAATTTATGACTTAAGTGAAGATACTTGGACAACTACATCAAATTGGGCAAGTAGTTATCAGGATATTTTTGAAAAACAAAGCGTAACAACAAAAGAAAGTGGAATCGCAACAGTTGAATTATCTGGTAATAAGATAATTGAAAAAAAGACAGATGGATCCGTTCAAATTGGAGGAGATACAGATGATATTGATGTTGTTTCTGATGGTTTAAATATTGATGGTGCTGCTGTTATTACTAAAAATTCTGATGGTTCTGTCCAAATTGGTGGAGATACAGATGATATAGATATTGTTTCTGATGGTTTAAATATTGATGGTGCTGCTGTTATTACTAAAAATTCTGATGGTTCTGTCCAAATTGGTGGAGATACAGATGATATAGATATTGTTTCTGATGGTTTAAATATTGATGGTGCTGCTGTTATTACTAAAAATTCTGATGGTTCTGTCCAAATTGGTGGAGATACAGATGATATAGATATTGTTTCTGATGGTTTAAATATTGATGGTGCTGCTGTTATTACTAAAAATGCTGATGGGTCTATTCAAATTGGTGCTGATGGAAATGATATTGATATAACAGCAGAGGGTTTAACTGTTGATGGAGTTTCACTAATTACAAAAAAAGAATCTGGTGAAATTCATATTGGTAAAAATTCACTAATTACTAAAGAAGAAGATGGGGTGCAAAAACTTTATGCTCAAGATGAAAGTGGTGATGCAATCAATATCAATGTGACAGAGGGGACTAAATTATTAATTGATGGTGTAGAAGTTAAAGCAGGAGATAGCGCTCAAGTATCAACAAATAAAAATAATATCTCAACCAATACTTCTAATATTTCTACTAATACCTCTAATATCTCAACCAATACTTCTAATATTTCTACTAATACCTCTAATATCTCAACTAATTCTTCTAATATTAAAAATCTTGGAGAAGGAATTGCAGGATCAACAGCACTTACAGCAGCACTGTCTGCCTTACCCCAAACATCAAAAGAATCTAAATTAAGTTGCGGTGTTGGAACTGGTGCTTACAGCAGCAGGTATGCAGTTGGTTTTGGTTGTGCTTCTAAAGTCAATGAAAGAATTGATGTTAATGCTGGTGGATCTTATGTTTTTGGTGGTTCTAAATCTTATGGAGGAGGCACATTGGATAGTGGAGTTGTAAAAGCAGGATTTGTATTCAAATTGGGGGAAATAAATAAATCTACTCAAATTAGTATGAAGGATAAGAAAAAAATGGAAACAAAAATTGAATCTCTAGAAGAGAAAAATAAAAAAATTATTTCTAAAAATCAAAATTTAGAAAATACAGTTTCAACACTAATGGCGAGATTGGAGAGGTTAGAAAAAATAGCATCAAGAAATATTAAATCCCAAGATCTGGCATTAATTAAAAATTAGAAGTTAATTATGGTCTTCTGCTCAGAGGATAAAATAGGGGATAAAATTCTCGTTATCCCATCATTCAGAGTGTCATCCCTTCCTATATCTACTCACTCAGTCTCAGTCCGATTTCCTCCCTCTCCGTGATTATTTGGTTCGTGGAAGTTTATAAGAGTTCGCTGAGGTTTCAGATCCACTGATCCGACTATAGATACCAGAATATGAGGTTCTTACAAGTTCGTAAAGGTTTACAATTTCCTTAACAAAGTGGTGGGTAAATTGGTGGGTAAAACAAATATCGTGAACTACTAGTTATTAATCTATGGTTAAATAATAAATATTCTATCTTACTCAAAATCTTCTTCATATTTAATGAGTTCTTATGTATTAGGATTGTCTTGTTATTACCATGATAGTGCTGCTGCATTATTGAAAGATGGGGAAATAATTAGTGCTGCACAAGAAGAAAGATTCTCTAGGAAGAAGCATGATTCTAGTTTTCCAAAGAATGCAGTCTCTTACTGCTTAAAATCTCAGAAAATCAGTCTTTCAGATATTAAAGAAATAGTATATTACGAGAAACCTTTAATTACATTTGAACGACTTCTAGAGACTTATCTAGGAACAGCACCAAGAGGCGGTAGATCCTTTATCGCAGCGATGCAAGTTTGGTTGAAAGAAAAACTTTTTTTAAAGGCAGAACTTAAAAAGAATCTCAAAGCAGTTCAAAATTCACTAGGATTTCACTCCTTAAAGACGCCCTTACTGCTTTTTTCAGAGCACCACCTTTCTCATGCCGCTGCTGCCTTCTACCCAAGTCCGTATAAGGAATCGGTCATTCTCTGCATGGATGGTGTTGGCGAGTGGGCAACAACTTCTGCCTGGATCGGTAAAGGTAAGGACATTGAACCGCTATGGCAAATCAGTTTCCCACACTCTTTGGGTCTTCTTTACTCTGCATTTACCTATTACTGCGGATTCAAGGTAAATTCTGGCGAATACAAACTCATGGGTCTTGCTCCCTATGGAGAATCCAGATATGTTAACAAAATAAAAGAAAATTTAATTGATATTAAAGAGGATGGGACATTCCGTCTCGAGATGAGTTACTTCAAATATCATCGAGGATTTCGCATGACTGGACGGAAGTTCCACAAACTCTTTGGTAGTCCACCAAGACAGGGAGAAACGGAACTTACCCAATTCCATATGGATCTAGCGGCATCGATTCAGGTCGTCACGGAAGAGATCATACTTAAACTGGCAAAGTCACTGAGAGAAGAGACAGGTATTGAGAATCTCTGTCTTGCTGGTGGTGTTGCTCTTAACTGCGTTGCTAATGGGAAATTGCTGAAAGAGAATATTTTTGATGACATTTGGATTCAACCTGCGAGTGGTGACGCTGGTTCAGCGCTCGGTGCTGCGTTGGTAGGATGGCATCAACACCAAGAACAAGAGAGAGTCGTCAACTCCAGCGACTCCATGAAAGGAACATATTTGGGTCCTGAGTTCAGCAACGTTGATATTATTAACTATCTTGAACAGATTAAAGCGCCATTCCAAACTTATAGTGATCCTGAATTGTTCGATCGTCTTGCAGAGGAACTTGAGAAAGGTCATGTGATTGGTTGGTTTAATGGTCCTATGGAATTTGGTCCTAGAGCACTAGGTGGGCGCTCCATCATTGGGGACCCACGCAATAAGAAGATGCAAAGCGTGATGAACCTCAAAATCAAATATAGGGAAAGTTTCCGTCCCTTTGCTCCATCAGTTTTGGAAGAAGATGTTAGTAATCAGTTTGAGATGAATGTTAAGAGTCCTTATATGCTTCTGGTTGCTCCAGTTAAGAAAGAACTTTGTAAGAAGATGACAGAAGAAGAAGATAAACTTTTTGGTATTGAAAAACTCAATATTCCGCGATCTTCTCTACCTGCAATAACCCATGTTGACTATTCAGCAAGGGTTCAAACAGTAAGCAAAACCACAAACGCCCGTTACCACGAACTTATCAGCGCCTTTAAGCGAAAGACTGGTTGTCCTATTATTGTTAACACTTCATTCAACGTAAGAGGGGAACCTATCGTTTGTACACCTCAGGATGCATATAGGTGTTTCATGCGGACAGAGATAGATGTCTTGGTTCTTCAAAACCAGATCCTTTTCAAAAGCAATCAACCCAAAGTAGGGAGGGATGAGACCTGGATGCAGGAGTTTGAACTTGATTGATCATGAAAGAAATAATCTCTAAAAAACAACTTCGAGAGTTCGGACTGCTTATTGGATTTGGATTCCCTATTCTGATTGGTTGGTTACTTCCCTCACTCTTCGGGCACCAATTCAGAGCATGGACTCTTTGGATAGGAGTTCCAGGATTGCTAATTGGATTCACTGCACCACGCCTACTTCACTACCCATATAAGGGTTGGATGTTATTAGGACACGTTCTTGGATTGATTAACAGTCACATCATCCTCGGTCTGGTCTTTATTTTTGTATTGCAACCTATTGCCTACATAATGCGCCTTACAGGATATGATCCATTAAAAACTAAACGCAAAGTAGAGAAGACTTACAGAGAAGTCCGTAAAGACAAAAACATTGACCTAAAACGCATTTTTTGAACCATGGAAGCATTTTTTGATCTCGTTAAAGACATTTGGGACTTTATGAAAGTTCGTAAAAAGTACTGGTTAGCGCCCTTAATTATTACGATTGTTCTCATGGGAGCACTAATTATTTTCACTCAAGGTTCAGTTGTCGCCCCATTTATTTACTCGATTTTTTAAAGGAAAAGATCAGATTACTTTCTCTGGTAGGTAAATATATATAAATTTAAATTTTTATCTAGGAGGTTTAATCTTGGGTTAAGTTTATCCCATTTAAGTATGGTGGGTAATTTGGTGGGTAAATTTCCTTCATCTCGAGTCATGTTAGTTCGTATTAGTTCATCCTGGTTCTCTAGCGTTCTCTTTCTAGTGACTCCCTCTCCGTGTTTTTTGGATGTCAGGAAGCGTTATATTGACTCAGATTGTAGATATATTAAGGGTTCTCCCTGATTGTGGGAATCATAGGTGTTCACAGCATGCCACAAAGTTTCAGTTTGTGAGGGGATGAAATAGGGGATGAAATTCGAATTTTCCTATTAGTCAGAGTGTCTACCCTTCCCATACCTACTCACTCAGTCTCAGTCCGATTTCCTCCCTCTCCGTGATTTATTTAAAAATTTTTTAATTAATATTTGTTTTAAAACAGGTTAAGGTTAATATCTTTAAGGTCATAAATAGAATTTAAAATCAAATCAGCGCCTGCATCTTTGAGATTGGTTTCGTAAGAATTACGTTCTTTTAATCGAGAATTTAAATGTAAATGAGGGGGAGCTATTCCGATACTTATGAATTTCTGAGATGGTATTTCTTTTCTAGCGTTTAAAACAGTCTTTATATCTGCAATAGTATCTCCTACATATGCAATGGGAATATTTGATTCGCCAAGTTTATCTCCAATAAGCTTTTTTGATAAGTTAATAAAACCTCTAGGATCAGGCTTGTCAGGGGCATCTCCCATAGATATTAATGGTGGCGATTTTAGTTCAAGCCTTTTTTCTAAAACAAATTTTGCAGAAGCAGACTCTGCACCACTAACAAAACCCCATATTATTCCTTTGCTGTCTAATAAATCAAAAAACTTTTTATCAACTAATAACTCTTCATTTGTTATGTAACCAGACCAGTATTTACTATCTTTATTTGGATCTCCACCAAAGTAAAACTCTTCAAAACATTTTACTATCTCCCCTCTTAGAGGAATTTTAAGTTTTAAGTTCTCTTTTTTTATATATCTTTTTATAAGTTCTAAACTTAAATCCCAGTCATTATTCCAGATGCCTTCATTTTTTGCATTATCAATATCTATATAACTTGGTTCCCATCCGGAAAATTTGTAAACTGTCTTTTTTAAAGAAAGTCTGTAACTATTTTCTACGCTGCGGATTACCCCATCAATGTCGAACAAAATTAAACCAATATTTTTCAATTAATTTTCTTATATAATTATTATAGAAGATTAGTATTCTTATAAAGAAAAAGCAAAGAAAAACATTCTATTTATAAAATAATGGGATTATCTAAACTTTATTTTGTAAATATCCTCTGGGAGTGAGAAATATTTCGTCAACTAAGGTTGTTTGAGAATTGCCAATAATAATAATTGATAACATATCAATTTCTTTAAAAGGAATTGTGTTTAAAGTAAAAAATCTTTTGGTTTGATTTTCTCTCCCTACTTGTCTAGCTATTAAAACTGGAGTATCACCATGCCTAGATTGTAAACATATATCTATTACACTTTTTAGCTGCCAATTTCTTTCAATGGATTTAGGATTAAATAAAGCTATTACAAAGTCACCCACAAGAGCTCCTTCAATTCTTTTTTCTATTAAGGACCATGGAGTTAATTTATCGCTTAAGCTTACTGAACAAAAGTCATTCATTAGTGGTGCACCACTAATCGCAGCCGCCAATTGAACACTACTTATACCTGGATGTACTTCATAGTAAGGTCTATATTTTTTTTTGATTTTTTGAAGTAATTCTAATAGTAATCCTGCCATGCCATAAAATCCAGATTCACCTGAAGAAATTAAAGCCACTTTTATTCCTTCCTCAGCTAGTTTAATTGCTTTACTGCATCTCTCTTTTTCTTCAGTAAGTTTACTTTCAATTAAAACTTGGTCACTCCTTTTTAAGGACTTAATTAAATCTAAATACATTTTGTATCCGATCCAAATAGTACATCTTGAAAGTGCTTTTTTTGCATTACTTGTAAGGAAGGAGATATCACCAGGCCCACTTCCAATAATATGTATTTCGCCTTCGGTTGGATTATATTGATTTTTTGATTCTGCTACAGCGATAGTTACTGCCCCAGATTGATTTTTAAAAATTCTTTTTTCTTCTAATAATTTTGATTCATCTCCTGCTGCCAGTAAAGAAGAGGCTTCCGCTACAGAAGGGGTGCCAATTTCGTTTTCTACAATGCTTGAAGGATTTGGAACAATTATTTTTGAAAGATCTTCTTTACTAAAAAACTTTATAGGCAAGTTTTTTTCTTCAGCAAGTTCTAAAATTCCCTTCTCATCTTTTTTAAAATCAACCGTAGCAAGTCCTGCAATTGAATACTTGGATAAATTTCTCGACTCCAATAAATTATTTAAAGAATTTGCTATTAATTCTTTGCTTGTATTTTTTTCACATCCAATGCCAATCCATAATACGGGCGGGTGCCAAGTTGTTTCATGATTTTTGAATATACTTATATGAAATGTAGAACCTGGTTTTTCAATTTCTTTTTCATTAATTTGATTAATAATCTCCCCTGATTCTGAATTTTTCCATAAGCTATTACCAGAAAATTGTTTGCAAAATATTCCCTCGTTCTTAGCTTGTTTAATTACTAGTTTTGACCAATCCTTTATTTTGCCAGATCTTTCCCAACCCCATTGATTCCCAAATCCATCAAGATTTAAGAAGCTTTGATCATTGGAATTATTAGTTTCTATTATTTCGCCACCAAGTAAATTAGCAATTTGACATGCAATATTTTGTGTATTTGACTGATGTAATCCAATCAAAGGAACTATCTTGGAACATTTGTTATCTATAACGATCACTCCTGGATCTTGGTCTTTAGAGGTTAAAAAAGAATTTATTATGCGTATTGATGCAGCAATTGAGCCTATAAAAATAATTAAATCTATCTCCGGCCATTTTTTAAGTAAGATTTCTCTAGGTTTTTGTACTTGAATAAGTTTATTTTTATCTCCATCATCTTTTGAAGAACTTGCAATATATATATCATTGACAAATTTGGTTTTTTTAAGTCTTTTTAAAATTTCTTTTGAATTATTAGATAGACCTATAGCAATTCCTTTCAAATCAGAAACTATTGATAGTTACGTTGAAATTATATACCGTCGCTGGATTTAAAAAATTTTCTTTGAAATATAAAAAAAAATTTAAGAAATTTACATAAATTTTGAGTAAAAATACTCATAATTTAGTCGTAGACTAGAATTTAACAAAATATTCATATAGTAACAATCCTTAGAACATTTGTTACGTTAATGCATAACGAAAGAATCTTTGCCTTATTATTTTTGAAACGAATATCTAAAGTTCCGAAGGTTTCGTTTTCTTGAACATTATTATTAAAAATAGGTTCAAGATCCGATCAATCGGCTTTAATGTTAATTATTTTCGAGGTGCTAGATGACCATCAGCCCACCAGAAAGTGGAGAAAAAAACAAAAAAGTTTTGGAGGATCCTGTCAAGGCCGATCCAAGACCTATTGATTTTGCCAAATTAGATAAGCCAGGTTTCTGGTCAAGTAAATTATCTAAAGGTCCAAAAACTACAACTTGGATCTGGAATTTGCATGCTGATGCACATGATTTCGATGTGCATACAGGCGATGCTGAAGAAGCAACAAGAAAAATCTTTTCAGCTCATTTTGGACATCTTGCCGTCATCTTTATATGGATGAGTGCTGCATTCTTCCATGGAGCAAGATTTTCTAATTACTCAGGTTGGTTAGCTGATCCAACTCATGTCAAACCAGGAGCTCAGCAAGTTTGGGCAATCGTTGGTCAAGAAATGCTGAATGCTGATCTTGGTGCTAACTACAATGGAATTCAAATCAGTTCAGGAATATTCCACATGTGGAGAGCATGGGGAATCACTAATGAGAGTGAACTGATGGCATTGGCAATAGGTGCTGTAGTAATGGCTGCACTTATGCTTCATGCTGGAATTTTTCATTATCATAAAGCAGCTCCAAAAATGGAGTGGTTCCAAGATATTGAGTCTATGCTTAACCACCATATAGCTGGTTTAGTAGGGTTAGGATCTTTAGCATGGGCTGGCCATTGTATTCATATCGGAGCTCCTACTGCTGCTCTCTTAGATGCAATTGATGCAGGCTCTCCTTTAGTTATTAATGGAAAAGAAATAGCAACTATTGCAGATATGCCAATGCCGCATCAACTCTGCGATCCACAAATTATCGGTCAGATATTTCCTGGATTGGCAAGTGGTACAGGTAACTTCTTTAGTTTAAATTGGTTAGCTTTCTCAGACTTCCTTACTTTCAAAGGCGGACTTAACCCTGTGACAGGAAGCTTATGGATGACTGATGTTTCACATCATCATTTAGCTTTTGGTGTAATAGCAATAATCGGTGGTCAC
>QCNA01000034.1 GCA_003213375.1 Prochlorococcus sp. AG-424-A03
TTATATGTTCAGGTGTTGTCCCACAACATCCACCTATTAATTGAACATTGAAGTCATATATAAAGTTCATTAACTGCATCTTTAATTCTATTGGCTTTAATCTATAGTGAGCTACACCACCAATATTTTCAGGAAGACCTGCATTAGGAATACAGCTTATAGCGAAGGGAGAATTTTCAGACAAATATTTAATATGTTCCTTCATTTGTTCTGGACCAGTTGCACAATTAAGTCCAAGGATATCTATATTAAATGGCTCTAATATTGTTAATGCTGATGCAATATCAGATCCAACAAGCATAGTACCTGTTGTTTCCATTGTTATAGATACCATTAAAGGTATATCAATATTTTTATTTTCAAGAATTTCTTTTGATGCTAATAAGGCAGATTTAATTTGTAAAACATCCTGACAAGTTTCAATCAAAAGAAGATCAACTCCTCCATCAATAAGACCATGAATTTGTTCTTTATATGATTGCTTTAATTCATCAAAATCTATATGTCCTAAGGTGGGTAATTTAGTTGTTGGCCCAATTGAACCAGCTACAAACCTTGGTTTATCAACAGATGAGAATTTCTCAGCAGCTTTTTTTGCTATAAATGCCGCATTTTTATTTATCTCGTAAGCCTTATCCCCAACATCATATTCATCAAGAACTATTGATGAAGCTCCAAATGTATTAGTTTCTATAACATGACAACCTGCTTCTAAAAATGAATTATGAACCCTCTCAACTACCTCTGGTGATGATAAAACAAGGTATTCATTACATCCCTCTAATTCTTTTCCTCCAAAGTCATCTGCAGTAAGATTTAAGTTCTGAAAAGATGTTCCAGTACCTCCGTCAAAAATAATTAATGGTTTTTCATCTCTATTTAGATAGTTTCTGAAAGATTCCATATTTAGGTAAAAATTAGTTTATTTTAGTGAAATTCTTGTTACCCAATTATCATAGTCTTGAGAACGACCTTCTGTTATTTCTATAAGCTTACTTTTTAATTTATTCATTATTGGTCTTTCAACATTTAATTCAGTTGATTCAATTTTTTTAACTGGTGTTATTTTTGCTGCTGTACCAGTTAGAAAAACTTCATCTGCTATTAATAATTCTGTTTTATCAACAGGCCTCTCAATTACATTTATTCCAAATGATTTTGCTAATTCAATTACACTAGCCCTAGTGATCCCCTCAAGGATATCTTGATCAACACCAGGAGTGATTAAGTCTCCATTCCTTACAATAAATAAATTCATACCACTAGCTTCGCTTACCTTACCACTTGAATTTAATAGCAAGGCTTCATCAAAACCCGATAAACTAGCTTCTGTTTTGGCTAATGAACTAGTAATATACGCTCCACTTATTTTTCCTCTTAAGGGGAGAGATCTATCTTCTTGTCTTGTCCAACTACTCATTCTACAAGAAACGCCATCTGGGGATAGGTAATCTCCTAGCTCAATACAATAAATAAAGAAATCTGTTTCAATATTGTGTAACCTTGGAGCTATACCTAAATCGCTTGTATACACAAATGGTCTTATATAAATAGGTTTTTCTGGCTTGTTTCTTTTTATAACCTCTTCTAAGGCTTTAAAAATATATTCTTCAGCAATTTCAGTTAAGAGTAATTTTGCACTTTGAGATAATCTTTTTATATGTTTATCAGTTCTAAACAAAAGGAATTCTTCTTTGTTTATTGGGTTAGGTATCGCTCGCATTCCTCCAAATGCAGCAGTACCATAATGTAGTGCATGAGTAGCTATTGATATTTTTGCTTCTTTAAATGGAATACATTTACCTTCGAACCAGGCGTATGGAAGAAATTCATGCATATTTAATTTATTTAATTAAGGTAAACTTGTTTTATCCTACTTACGTATTCTAAACCTTATTTATATATAAAAATGCACAGGGTCTTAAATATAGCAGGAAATGAAAAGAATAAGGATGATTTAATTGAGCAACCAGCTGCAGATTTTATTTTTATAACAAGTGTAAAGGCTGATTTAAATCTTGTATCAAACTTATTGTTAGAAAAAGAATTTGCTTCATTAAAAAATAATATAAGAGCTTTAGAAATTTCCAATTTAAATTCCTCAGCTCAAATAGATAATTATTTTTTAAAAACAATTAATTATGCAAAAGTTGTCGTACTTAGAATATTTGGAGATAAAGGTACATGGAACTATGGAATTGAACAACTTTTAAATTGGCAAGCAGTTAATAAAAAAAGGAGGTTAGTAATCCTATCAGGTACTATTGATCAGGAAATTTCCTTATGTGAAATAAGTAGTATAGATAAAAATATTGCATTAAATATTTCTAGATTACTAAGATCTGGAGGACTAGATAATTATAGAAAGTTTCTTAATTGTTTAAATTATTTAGTTTTAGATAAAATTTTAATTCCTGATGAGTTTTTGAATATTACTTTTTATACAGATCCCTATTTATATGATTGGAAAAATGAAAAAGGCGAAAAGATAGGAATAATATCCTATAAATCACTTTTTTTGGCTAATGAAATTGAAGTAAACGAAAACCTTAATTTGCAATTAAGAAAATGCGGACTATCTCCTAAAACATTTTTTATTTCAACACTAAAAGATCATATTATTCAGAAGAAATTAATAGACATTTTTAAAAAAGAAGATATTAAACTAATAATTACCACAACTTCATTTTCTTCATCTCAAATCAAAAATAACGATTTAATTGAAAATTCAACAAATATTTTTACTTCTCTTAAAATTCCAATTTTACAGCTTCTTTCTTCTAATAAATCAAGAAAAAAGTGGTTAAATTCATCTATTGGAATGAATTCATCTGATTTATTAATGCAAATAATTATTCCCGAATTTGATGGAAGAATTACTACCTGTCCTTCAGCATTTAAAGAAATAATTTCTAAAAAAAATACATTATATAGTGAAATAACTAGTTACAAAGCTGATCAAGTAGGTATTCAATGGATTTCAAAATTAGCAACAAATTATGTGAAACTTCAGAAACTTAATAATTTTGATAAAAGAATTTGTTTAGTAATAAGTAATTATCCAGTAAAGAATGGAAGAATCGGCAATGGCGTTGGTCTAAATACACCATCTTCAATAATAAATATTCTTAATTGGTTAAAAGAAGAAGGTTATGACCTTGGGTCATGTAATTATCCTCAAGATTCTACGGAATTAATGTCAATGCTTATAAAAACTAGAACTAATGATATTGAAACTCAAAATAATAAACCATTAGATTACTTACCACTTAGTGAATATTTAAAATATTGGAATTATTTAGAACTTGATCCCAAAAATATTATTATTAATCGTTGGGGTAACCCATCTGATGCGATCGATCTAGATAATAGAGGCTTCTCAATAAATGGTCTTAGATTTGGAAAAATAACATTATTGATTCAACCACAAAGAGGCTATGACGCTTTCACTGATAGAGATATTCATTCTCCCGATCTTCCACCTCCCCATAGATATTTAGCACAATATTTTTGGATTGAAAAAGTTTTTAATGCAAATGCTATATGCCATGTTGGTAAACATGGGACTGTTGAATGGTTACCTGGCAAATCTATAGGTCTGAGCAATAAATGTTTTCCAAATATTATTTGTCCAGCAATACCAAATATATATCCCTTTATCGTAAATGATCCTGGAGAAGGATCCCAAGCTAAAAGAAGAACTGCTGCTACAATTATTGATCATTTAACCCCTCCTTTGGATAGGTCAGAATTATATGGAAAATACTCAATATTAGAAAATTATTTAGACGAATATTTTGAAGCAAAGTTATTAAATTCTAATCGGATTGAAATAATAGAAAAATCCATTTTTGAATTAATTAAAAAAGATTTTAGCGAAATTACTTTAAAGAATAAAAATAATCAAATAGAAGAAATTGATTCCTTTCTTTGCAAAATTAAAGAATCTCAAATCAGGACAGGTTTGCATATTTTTGGCAATAGGCAAAATGACATTAATGAAATAAATTTATTCTTGTGTATTGCTAGAGTACCAAATGCCAACCGAATTGGTGTTATTCAATATATAGCTAAACATTTAAAACTAGATTTGAATCCTTGGACAAATCAATATGATCAAATGTTAACTGAAAAGGATAAAAAAATATTATTGAATTTTTCCAACAAAAACATTTTAAATTTTAGAATGGCTATTGATTTTTTGGAAAAACAAGCAAAGTATTTAATATATTTGTTTTTTTACAAAAAGGATACCAATATAAAAAATCTAGAAAAATATAAAAATCAGAAAATAATAGACTATTTCTTTAATGAAAAAAAACATAAAAAGTATTTTTTATTATTAAAAAAAGAGATTCTATTTCCAATCATTAATTCTTCATATAATGAGAAATTATCATTTATTAATTCGTTAAATGGACAATATGTAAAAAGTGGTCCATCTGGAGCCCCTACGAGAGGTAAAACTGAAGCTTTACCCACTGGTAAAAATTTCTTTTCAGTTGATTCGAGAGGACTGCCAACTGAATCAGCATGGAGTGTTGGTTGCCAATCCGCTTCACAAATACTTGATTTATACAAACAAGATAATGGAGATGATTTAAAAAATATAGCAATATCTGTATGGGCAACATCCACAATGAGAAATGGTGGCGAAGACATTTGTCAAATACTATATTTATTAGGAGTACAGCCTATTTGGGATGGGCCTTCAAGAAGAGTAGTAGATCTAGAAATCATTCCTTTATCTGTGCTTGAAAGACCAAGGGTTGATGTTACTTTAAGGATTTCGGGAATGTTTAGAGATGCATTTCCACAGTTAGTTAAATTAACTTCTAGAGCAATAATTCTTGTTTCTAATCTTAATGAGGATGATAAATTTAACCCTCTTGCTGGGGCATCAAGGGATGGCGATTCGATTAATCGTATATTTGGGTCAGCACCAGGTTCATATGGAGCTGGTCTGCAAGAACTAATTTCAAATTCTAATTGGGAAAATATTGATGATTTTGGAGAATCTTTTCTTAATTGGAGTAAGTGGATTTACAGCGATAATCTTGAACCTATAGAGGACAAAAAATCATTAGAAAATGCTCTTAAAAATGTGCAGTTAGTTGTGCATAACCAAGATAATAAAGAACATGATATTTTAGATTCTGATGATTATTATCAGTTTCAGGGTGGATTAACTTCAGCAGTAAAAAAATTGAGCGGTAAATTACCTGAAACATATCATGGTGATTTATCTAAATTTGGATTATCTAAAATTTCTAAATTACAAGATGAAATTAATAAAGTTGTTATATCAAGAATACTTAACCCTAAATGGATAAATGGAATGAAGGATAACGGTTATAAAGGAGCGTTTGAATTTTCAGCTACGCTAGATTACTTATATGCTTTTGATGCTTCTACTGAAGTAGTATCAGATTGGTGTTATCAGGAAGTTTATAAATCTTGGTTATGTGATCTGGATCTTATGAATTTCTTTCTAGAGAATAATCCATGGGCTTTAAGAGATATTGCACAAAGATTTCTTGAAATTGTCAATAGAAAAATGTGGAATAATTGTTCATCAGATGTCATTGAAAATTTAAAGAACATAATTATTAACACTGATTCAATAATTGAAAAAAACGAATTCTGAATTATCTGCCTAATAGCGAAAGTCCATGACTATCTGTTCCGCATGTTTTTAGCATTGAATATTTATCTGCTAATTTATCTATTTCTGAACATACAAATAAACTAGGATTCCATACTTCATTAAGTTCATAATCGTACCAAACCTCTATTCCATCAATACCTTGTATTTTGGCCTCTGGAATTAATTTATAAAAGGGAATCCTGTATCTCGCTGGATGTGCAAGAAATGATAAACCACCAGCTAAATTTATTGCTTTAATAACTGATTTAATATTTAAATCATTACCTATTGGAGACTCTCCATGGATGTAGGGATTTAGGTATTTACTTTTTATATCTATTCCCAATCCAATTACATGTACTAAACATCCTAGAATCAAACAATTAATTTCTATTCCTGAAATTAATGTAAAAGAATCTTTAGGATATTTTTTGAGTATATTATTTTTTTTTATATGTTCGTGAGCTTTAATTGTATGATGATCTGTTATTGATAAAAATTTCAAGTTATTTTTATAAGCTTGTTCTAAAAGTTCATATGGTTCAAGACTTCCATCACTAAATTTTGTATGACAGTGAAAATTAATATTTTTAGGGCAACTATTTTTATTAATGTTGGAAGTTAATTTTACTAAGTCTTCCCTATTCATTACTTAATGAATTCTCATTTTTCTTTCTAATCTTTGCATATAATTGTATTGAAGCCAACATGAAAATAATTAGTCCAACTACGCTCCATGTAGCAACACTAGTTGGAAAATTATTTTTAAAAATAACTAAAAGTACAATTATAAATAATAATAAAGTAGGCAATTCATTAAATAATCTAAGGTTTTTTGCTGAAATCGATGAAGTACCATTTTGTAATGAATACATTATTTTATAACAATAAGAATGATAAATTACTAATCCTAAAACAAAAGAAATTTTAATTTGCAACCACTTCTCACTTAACCAACTTGGTTGCATAATAACCATGCATATAGCCATACTTAAAGCTAATATCATCCCAGGTGTTGTGATTATATTCGCCAGCCTTTTTTCCATCAAGGTGTATTGTTTATCAAAAGCAATTTTTAATTCATTTTCCATATTTTTAGATTCTTCATGATATATAAAAAGTCTTACTAAATAAAAAAGTCCAGCAAACCAAACGATTACACCAATAATATGAAGTGATTTAAACCAGAGATATGCTTCAGCTGCCAAATTACTAGATTAATTTAAGAATATATATTTTTAATATAGTTATATTTAACAATATCAAGAAATCTATTTTTCAAAAATTAATTAATATTTATAACTGGTTAAAATATTCATATATATCATTTACTGAATTTTTTCCAAGTCCTTTAACTTTTGATAAATCCTCTTTACTAGCAATTCTTATCGCGTCTATTGATTTAAAATGTTCAAGCAATTCTCTTATTCTTGATGGTCCTAATCCACTGATTTGGGACAATTGAGATCTATTCATTCTCTTAGTTCTTTTGTCTCTATGAAAAGATAATGCAAATCTATGTGCTTCATCTCTAACCCTTCTTAATAGAAGAACTCCTTTTTGATTTTCATCAGTATCAAGAGACTTAGTAAAACCCGGAATAAATATTTCCTCATTTTTTTTTGCTAATGAACATATAGTTACTTCTTCCTCAAGATTTAATTCTTTTAATGCTTTAATAGCTGCATTTAACTGTCCTTTTCCTCCATCAATCATTATTAAATCAGGCCAATCTGATAAAAGTTCATTGTCTAATTTACTATTCATTTTATCATTTAATATTGAAAAATCCCCTCCGCTTTTTTTAAATCTTGACCATTTTTTAAACCTTCTATGTATTACTTCATATATCGAAGCAAAATCATCACTATGTCCTATAAAAACGTTTGGATCTTTAATTTTATATTTCCTATAATGCTGCTTAGAAGGAACCCCATCAATAAAAACAACTTGTGATGCTACAGGGTCACTACCTTGAATATGGCTAATATCATAACCCTCAATTCTTTTAGGTTGTTCGCTTAGTTCAAGTATTTGGGCAAGATCTTCAATTGATGATTCATTATCCTGTATTCCATTTAATATTCTATCTAATTCCAATTTCGCATTTTTTAAAACCATTTCTACAGTTTCATGTTTTTTATTTCTTTTTGGGATTAAGATTTTTACTTTCTTTTTTCTTAGCTCCGTTAACCAATCCTCTATGGTTGGTTGTTTTGGAACGTTATATTGAAGAAGAATTTCTGATGGTATTTCTACAGCTTCAACATTCATATAATGCTCTTCTAATATCTTTTGTAGAATAAAATTTTCATCTTCATTATTTAACTTTTGACTATAACCAATTCTCCCAATGAGCTTACCAGATCTCATTTGGAAAATTTGTATACTAGCTACATTTTTTTCTGAAACTATTCCAAAGATATCTCTATTAATTGAAGAATCTGGTATTGATATTTTTTGTGATTCAGTTAATAATTTTAAACCTAAAATTTGGTCCCTTATTTTTGCTGCATTCTCATAATCTAAATCATTAGAGAATTGCAGCATTTTTTTTTGTAAAAATATTTCTAAGTCATCATTTCTTCCCTGAAATATCATAGATACTTGCTTCATTATTTTTTTATAATCGTCAGATGATATAACTTCTTGACAAACACCTGGACATCTTCCAATTGAATAATTCAAACAAGTTCTATCTTTATAGACTGGCCTAGGTCTTTGTCTAAGTGGAAATATTTTTTTTATCGTAAATAATGTTCTCCTTAATAATCCGACATCAACATAAGGTCCATAATATCTATCTAAATTATTTCTATTTCTTCTTCTTCTTGTAATAAATATTCGAGGATATTTTTCACTCCACGTTATACAAAGATATGGATATTTCTTATCATCCTTTAAAAGAATATTAAAGTATGGTTTGTTTGTTTTAATTAAATTTGACTCTAAATTTAATGCTTCGTATTCGCTATCTGTGACTATTATTTCTATTTCAGTTATTTGACGAACCATCAAACTTAATCGGGGAGTTAAATCTGAATAATTATTGAAATAACTACTTACTCTACTGCGTAGTTTTTTAGATTTACCGATATAAAGTAAGTTGTTATCAATATCTTTAAAAAGATAACAACCAGATGTCTTTGGAATTTCTGATAATCTTGATTTTAATAACTCCTTATTATTAATTAATTTATATTCAATTTTAAAATTATATTTGTTATCTTTTTTTTCGATAGAGGAATTACTCATTTATAATGACTACCCTCCATAATTCCAGCCAGTTGAAGATAAATTTAGTGAGTCAACATCATTATTCAGATAAGCAGATTGAACCTCTCCTACAAAAACGGTATGGTCTCCGTGCATAACACTTCCAACAACATTACATTCAACCCCACCAACACTATCAACTAAAATAGGCAATCCAAGCTCACCTAAATTAAATTCAACAGATTCAAATCTACCTCCTAATGCTTTCTGAGGTTTAAAGAAAACAGCTGCAAGATCCTTTTGATCACTTTTGAGCACATTTAATGAGAACTTATTGGTGGACTTTATTATTTCATGACTAGAACCCTCAGCTCTAACAGCCATTACAAGTAATGGTGGGGTGAAGGAACCTTGAGTCACCCAACTTGCAGTAAATCCATTCACTTCATTTTTATCCTCGTCTCTAACGCCACAAATAAATAATCCGTGAGGTATTTTTCTTAATAAGATTTTTTTTGCTTCTAGATTTAATGTCATAATTGATTTATCTAATATTCTTATTTTAACTAAATTTCTTATTCGATCATAATAAATTCATGAAAATTCTTTATCCAGGTACATTTGATCCTTTAACAAACGGGCATCTTGATTTAATAGAAAGGGCTGAAAAAATATTTGGTAATATGGTAGTTGCTGTTTTAGAAAATACTTCTAAAACACCAACATTTAATCTTGAAAGAAGAATAATACAAATAAAAAATTCTCTTTCTCATTTACCTAATATTAAAGTTATTTCTTATTCTGGTCTAACTGTTGATTGTGCAAATGATCTAAAAGCAAATCTTATTCTTAGAGGCTTAAGAGCAATGAGTGATTTTGAGTATGAACTTCAGATTGCTCATACAAATAAATCGCTCAATAATGATATTGAAACTATATTTTTATCGACAAATACAAATTATAGCTTTCTTAGTAGTTCTTTAGTAAAAGAAGTTGCAAAATTTGGTGGTGAAATTAATCACATGGTCCCCCCTTCTGTTGAGAGGGATTTAAAAGAATATTTTAAATAATATTTTTATTAACATGATTTCAAGTAATAAAGATCACGTAATAATTTAAAAGCTTTTTCTTTATCAATTTTTTTAGAATTTTGGATAATACTTATAATCATTGGCTTTTCATTTTTATATAAAAAGCCAGATAATGCAAATACATTTGAAAGAGTCCCAGTTTTGCCAAAAAACTTTCCAGATAATTCACTATTTACAAATCTTTTAGCTAATGTTCCTCTTACTCCCGTAATTGAAAGTGTAGATTGATAAGCTTTAAAATCATTAAAATATCTCATCTTATCTAAAAACAATACAACTAACTTTGTTGTAATTTTATTTTTTCGAGACAATCCACTAGCATCTGCAAAGTATGAATTAGTTACTGGGAGGCCTTTATTTTCAAGCCATCTTTTCAATTTTATATAGTCATTATCGTTCAAACCAATATTTTTAAGTGTTGAGCTAGGTTTCCCTGATGAGCTTGAACAAGCACTTCCACTACTTATCGCTATTCCATTTTCTGACATGAAATTAACAATCTTATAGGCCCTTATAGGCTCAAATAGTTTATTTAA
>QCNA01000035.1 GCA_003213375.1 Prochlorococcus sp. AG-424-A03
GACAGATATCTATCTTATGACAAGTTTATTTGAAGGTTGTCCGCTTGGTCTAATTGAGGCTGCTTCAAAAGGTATTCACTGTATAGTAAATCCTTTTAATGGTGCTTCAGATATAAAAAAATATGCAGAGTGGATTCATATATCAGAAACTTTTAATAGTGAAGATTTCTTATCAACCATTAAATCAGTAATTGTTAAAAAAGTATACTTAAAAAAAATATGTAAAAATTCTTTAAAAATTTTTAGAGAATATTTTTCTCTAAAAAGAATGGGTGAGGAGATAATAGAAATAGCTAAAAATGGATAACATTTTAATTGCCTTTATAAATATTGGTCCTTACCATTTAGCAAGAATTAAATCTGCTCATAATACCTTAAAAAATAAATCAATTAATTTGCATATACTTGAATTGACTAATAATTCATTGGAACATTCCTGGGGAAATATCGACAGGAGCTTTACAGATAAAATTTTTACTTTAATTAATTTAAATAAAAGTCAATTCTCAAAAGAAAGTAAGGATTTTTCTCATCCAAGAGTAAATCAAATTGCACTTAATGATTATCTTAAAAAAATAAAACCTAATTTAATTTTTGTTCCTGGTTGGTCTTTTGAGTTGTCAAAATCATTATTAAAATGGGCAAAAAAAAATAATGTAAATACTGTTCTAATGTCAGAGACAAAAGAAAATGATAAGAGAAGAAATTTTATTATTGAAATTTTTAAAAAGTTTTTTATCTTACCAAAATATTCTGCCGCTTTAGTTGGAGGTAAATCCCATGCAAATTACCTAGAAAAACTTGGAATCCAAAAGGATAATATTTATTTTGGTTATGATGTAGTGGATAATGATTTTTTTAGAAAAAAATCAGAATTATCTAAAATTAATAAAAGTAAAATTTTAAAAAAATATAATTTAAGTGATGAGCCCTTTTTTCTTGGAGCTTTTAGATTAATAAAAAGAAAAAATACAATAAGACTGATAAAGTCTTATTCAATTTATTTTGAAAAATATGGTAATAAATGTTGGCCTTTAATAATATGTGGAGATGGATCTGAATACAACGAACTAATAAAGCTTGTTAAAAATTTAAAACTAGAAAAAAAAGTTAGGTTTTTAGGATTTTTAGATTATGAAGCTGTTTCAGACTTATATGGATTAGCTTCTTGTTTAGTTCATTCTGCTCTTGTTGAACAATGGGGTCTAGTAATAAATGAAGCTTGTGCTGCAAGTTTACCTTTAATTATCTCTAATAGAGTAGGTGCTTGTGATGAATTAGTGGAAGATGGTAAAAATGGTTTTATATTTGATCCTTTCAGTGAGTCGCAAATTTTTACTGCTTTTGAGAAAATCCATAACTTATCAGTGAAAGAATTGAATGAAATGGGTAAAAGAAGTTATAAAAAAGTTGAGAAACTTAGTCCTGAAAAATTTGGTAATGCTGTTATTGATATATACGAAAGAACATTACAAAAATGAGAAATGAAGTAGTATTAGCTTTTTTACCAAAAGCGGGCTTGGCAAACAAGTTATTGGTTTGGGCTGAAGCCTTGGTATATGCAAAAGAAAATGACTTAGATTTTTTTGTTATGGGATGGAGAGATATCAAAATAGGACCTTATCTTAGGAATGAAAGAAAAAAGAGGAATTATGCCTTTTTCTTTAAAAATTTAAACAGACCAAATATTTTTTACCTATTAATTTTTCTTATTTTTTATAAAAAAACTCTACCTTTTTATGGAAATAAAATTAAACATAAAAACTCTAGAAGAAGAATTTTATACTTTTTTAATAAAGTGCCTAATTGGGATGACTATTTTTATAATCTTCGAAATAATGAAGAGTTTATCAGAAAAAGTTTTTATAATATGTTATCTCCAAAATATCAAAGAATTTTCAATGATGATGATTCTCCAGTAATTGGTGTGCATATAAGATGTAGTGATTTTGTTAACAATAAAGAACTATTTGGATTGTCTCCAAACATAAGAACCCCAATAAGTTATTTCATAGATGTAATAAAAAAGATAAGAAAAGATGTTAATAAGAATCTTAAAGTTACTGTTTTTAGCGATGGAAGATACTCAGATATACATGAAATATTTTCTTTAAATAATGTATATTTTTCAGAATCATCTTCTGATTTGGAGGACTTAATAAAATTATCAAAATCTAAAATAATCATTGCTTCTTATTCAAGTACCTTTAGTTATTGGGCAGGATATTTATCAAAATCTCCTGTAATTTTACACCCATCTCATGATATTCAGATAAGAAAGAAAAAAAAGGGTCTTTTTGAGGGTAAATTAGACCTTAATAAGAAATTAGATATTTCAATCCTAAATTATTTAAAAAAGTTTTAGATATTACTTGTCTTAATACTATTTAACTTAAACTTAATTTATAAAACATATATTTATAAAACATATATTTTCTTTTTGATATTGGTTATGAAGGTCCTTCATCTTTCTTATTCAAAAAATAGCGAAGATGGAGGTATTAATACTGCCATAAAGCAATTATTAAATACCAATCATAATGTTTCTAATGAGTGGATATGTAATAATACAAAGCCTAAAATTCTAAGAGATTTTGAATTATTAGGTAAGATTAAAAAAAGTGATTTTGATCTGATCCATATCCATGGTTTATGGAGAAGTCAAAATAGATTGGCGGCCTTTAATTCCAAAAGTTTGAAACCCTTTGTTATTACTCCTCATGGGATGATAGATAAATGGGCTTTAAAGCAATCTAAATTTAAGAAGAAAATTGCAATAAAGTTTTGGGAAAAAAAAGCATTTAACAATGCTATGTGTATTCATGCTTTATGCCAAAATGAAGCAAATGAAATAAGGTCATTATTCCCAAATGTAAAAATAGCAGTGATACCTAATTCCGTTAGTTTTCCTAACTTAAACAAAATTAAAAATTTAAAACCTATTTGGAGTAAATCTTTTCATGAATCAGAAAGAATACTATTATTTTTAGGAAGATTTCATAAGAAAAAAGGGATAGAACAATTATTGAATGCCTGGAAAATATTTGTTAGTTTAAATAAATCAACAAAGTGGAGATTAGTTTTTATTGGATATGGTGATAAAGAATATCTATTAAAAAGAATTCAAGAAGAGAAAATAAAGCATGTAAAATTATTTGGGAGAATATCTGGAGTGAATAAAGATGTAGTTTTTCATAATTCTAGCGCTTTTATTCTTCCTTCATTCTCTGAGGGATTACCAATGGCAGCAATAGAAGCAATGACTTTTAAATTACCCTGTTTATTGAGCAGGCAATGTAATTTGTCTGAATTATATAAAACAAATCATTTGCTAAATGCAGAACCTAATACTCAAAGTATTTTAGACTCATTAATTAATCTAAATAAATTTAATCAAGATGAATTAAATAAATTAGGTAAGGGTAATTATGACTATGTATCAAAAAACTTCTCTTCTACAATTGTATCTAGTAAAATAAACGAATTATATAATTGGATTTTAGGAGATTCCTTCAAACCCAATTTTATTTTTTAAAGATTTTCCATGACATATATATTGGGAATTAATGCTTATCATGCTGATGCTTCTGCAGCATTAATTAAAGATGGCAAAGTTTTAAATGCTTGTGAAGAAGAGAGAATAAAAAGAGTTAAGCACTGTACTGGATTCCCTCTCGAATCAATAAAGTGGTGTATTAAAGATGCTAACATTTCATTAGATGAAATTGATTATATAACTATAAATTCAGATCCTAAAAAACACCTTTATCGAAAACTTTTTTATACATTCTTAAGAAAACCAAATGCTAAATTTATAGTTGATAGATTTAAAAATAAACAAAAAAGATCATCAATAAAAGAAAGCTTCTTTAAATATTTTCCAAATAATCTTATAAAAGCAAAATTTATCTTTATTGATCATCATTTGTCCCATTTAGCTTCGGCATATTATTTGTCCCCTTTTGAGAGATCCACAGTCGTATCAGTTGATGGATTTGGAGATTTTGCTAGTACTGCATGGGGATTAGGCGAAGGGCACAATTTAAATATTAACGGTAAGATTTTTTTCCCGCATTCATTAGGGATTTTTTACACTGCAATCACCCAGTTTCTTGGTTTCCCAAACTATGGAGATGAATATAAGGTAATGGGATTAGCTCCTTATGGAAAACCTAGATATATGAACGAAATGAGGGAGTTAGTAAGTTTAAAATCTAATGGGAAATTCTGTTTGAATTTGAAGTATTTTCTTCATACTAAGGAATATATTCCTATTAAATGGGCGAATGGTGCTCCTATCTTAGGAGATCACTATAGTTCTGATTTTGTAAAATTATTTGGTAAACCAAGAAAGAAAAATGACCAGATAGATCAAAAACATAAGGATATAGCTAGTTCGGCTCAATTTATGTATGAAGAAGCTTTCTTTAATTTGTTGAATCATCTCTATAAATCACATGGCAATGAAAATCTTTGTATTTCAGGCGGGTGTGGTGCTAATTCTGTAGCTAATGGGAAGATAAGTCAAAGAACTCCTTTTAAAAATATTTATGTTCAACCTGCGGCAGGAGATGCAGGAGGTTCTATTGGGAGTGCACTAGAACTTTGGCATAAAATAAGTAACGAGAGATGTTCTCCTTTAACTTCATCCTATTTAGGTCATTATTTCAATAAAAATCAAGTTGAGGAATTTGTAAAAAATAGAGTTTTAGATGCAACTAGGTTGAACAATGATCTTAATATAGAAATCCTAACTGTAGGAGATGAGAAAATTCCAGATGAGAAGAATCTACTCAGTTTGATTTGTGAATTTCTTAAAAAAGGATATGTAATAGGTTGGTTTCAAGGAAGAATGGAGTGGGGTCCAAGAGCTTTAGGGCATAGATCAATAATATCTGATCCAAGGAATAGCAATATGCAGGAAATCTTAAATAAAAAAATTAAAAAAAGAGAATCTTTTAGGCCATTCGCCCCCTCAGTGCTTAAAGAGGAAGTTGAAGATTGGTTTGAATTGAATCATCATACTGATAATAATGTTCCATTTATGATGAAGGTTTATCCTATAAAAACTGAAAAAAGAAAATTAATTCCTGCAGTATGTCACGTTGACGGTACAGGAAGACTACAAACAGTTACTGAAAAAGATAATGGAAGGTATTACAGACTTATTAAAACTTTTTTTGAACTTACTAATGTTCCAATGATATTAAATACATCTTTTAATGAAAATGAACCTATTGTTAGCTCAATTGGTGAAGCGTTTGATTGTTTTGCAAGAACGAAAATGGACGTCTTAGTAATTGAAGATAAGGTTTTAATAAGAAAACAATGATAGGTTTTTTATTTGTAATTCCAACATTAAACTCTACTCATTTATTAAAAAAGCTAATTAATTCTCTAAATAAACAAACTTATCCATATTGGCGAGTTTTGTTTGTAGATGGGTTGTCAGATAAGTTGCATCGAGAAAAAATTAATAGAATTTTGTCAATCTAATGATAAATTAAGTTGGACTCTTGAAGATAAAAACAATCGAGGTGTTTTTAATGCAATGAATATAGGATTTAGAGAAATGAAAAAGAATGAATGGATACTATTTTGGGGATCTGATGATTGGGCATATAACGAAAACATCTTGAAGAATTTAGCCTCCGAAATAAATCAATCTTTGAAAAAGTCGGACTTGATTGTTTGTAAGGGTAGATACTTTAATACGAAATCTAAAAGGTTGGCAAGAGAATCTTTCTTTATAAAAAATTCTCAAACGCTAATCATTAGTAGAGCGTATTTTAAGTTTTTATTGTTTTTAGGATTAACACCCCCTCACCAATCAACACTTTTTAGTTCAAAGGTAGTTGATAGGATAAATTATTATTCAAATAAATTTAAAATAGCTGCTGATTTAGATTATTTTCTTAGATTAAGCAATAAAGATGGTATCAAAATATCCATAATAGATCAAAAGATTGTTTTAATGTCTACGGGTGGTCTTAGTTCAATAGAGTGGCGCAATAAAATTTCAGAAGTTTATCTTGCTTACAAAAGTACTTTTGGTATATTTTTCATGTTCCCGTTAGCTTTAAGGTATCTAAGAAAAATATCAACAAAATGGTTTAATTTATGAAAATATATTTGTTTGGAGCTTCAAGTTTTTCAGGGCAGTCATTTATAGATTGTTGTAGATATTCAAGAAAAAATTTTAATCTATTTTTATTTTCTAGAAATGGGGAAAATAACTTAAAACTTGACTTAAAAAAGCCTAGTACTTTCAATCTAAATAATAAAGATGAGTTTATTATTGTAAGTTTCGCTCCAATTTGGGATTTATCTTACTTTATTGAAATTATGTCTGAAAAATTTCAAAATAGAATACAAAAATTGCAAGGTATTGTGGTTTGTTCGTCATCTTCAGTAATAACAAAAAGATTTGAATCAAACAGTTTTGATAAAGATTTATACAACAAAATATATGCTGCTGAGAATAAGTTGCTCAAAATCACAAAACAGTTGAAAATAAGTTGTTCAATCATAAGGCCAACAATGATCTATGATTCATACCCAAATTCAAGAGATAAAAATATTTCTAAGATATTATCTATAATGCGTGTATCAAGGTTATTAATATTGCCCTCTAGAACTGGTTTAAGGCAGCCAATTCACTCCTCTCAGCTTGCAAGTATTTTTTTGAGAAAGGTAGAAGAAACAATACAAAAAAAATATTTCCAAGATTTATTAAATGTAGGAGGAGATAATTTACTTACTTATGAAGAAATCATTATTTCTTTGCGGGATTCTGTTGATGTTAGTGATAAAGCAAGTAAATGTAAAATAATTAGGATACCAAATAGGTTATTTGATTTTCTATTTTCTCCTTTATTACTATTGTCACCAAAAACTTTCTCATCTATAAAAAGAATTGGATCTGATTTATCTGGTTTCCAAAAAGCATCAGATATAACTAAAGAGGATTCGAGAATTTTCCCTGTTTTAAAAAATTATTTTAAAGATGCAACTTAGTAAAGATATAATCCTTTTATTCTTTTTTGGCTTTATTTTCAATCATGTGATTTTAAAATTTTCCTTTAAATTTTTAAAAAAAAATTTAATTGATAATCCAAATATGAGGAGTCTTCATATAGATCCCACTCCCAGAGGAGGTGGTATGGGATTTATAGTTCCAATTTTCATTTTTAATATTTTAAATGGATTAATTTATTCATGGAATAATTTATCTTTAATTTTATTATGTACCCTTCCAGTTTTGTTTATAAGTTTATTAGATGATAAGTTCAATGTTCCAAGTAAATATAGATACTTTTTTCAACTTTTTTCAGCAGGTTTAATATTGAGATTTGCAAACCCGCAACTAAATCTTACCGATAATCTAATATTTTATTTTGTTGCCATTATAGGTATTACTGCCATAATTAACTTTACAAATTTTATGGACGGAAGCGATGGATTAGTGGCATTATGTATGGCTATTGTTTTTATATTTTTAGCTATCTATTTAAGACATTTTCCTGGAAACATTATATTAATTGGTTCTTTGTTCAGTTTTTTGTTTTGGAATTGGTATCCATCTCAAATATTTATGGGAGATATTGGAAGTGTTTTCCTTGGAATATATTTCACTGGTAATTTATTGCAACTTGATAGCCTTTTCGAAATTACTGGTTTCTTTTGTATTCTTATGCCAATTTATGGAGATGCTATTTATACTTTATGTCGTCGCTTTTTACACGGTCAAAACATCTTTAAAGCGCATAAATTACACATATATCAAAGATTATTTTTGAGTGGCACTTCAAAACAAAAAATTGCTCTAATTTACGCTTTAATGACATTAATTAATGGATTAATTTATATTAACTTTGGATTATTTTTTGGAATTACAACTGCATTTGCAAATTTCGTTATTTTATTATATTTTGATAAAAAATATGCATTACCTTTTCTTAATTCAGAAAACTAAGAAAATTTAGAAGATTTTATAAATGAAATACTACTTAAGTTTTTTTAATTATTTTTATAATTTCAATCTAAAAAAAAGAAGATTAATTTTATTATGCCTTGACATAGGCATTTTTATAGCCGTTTTCTATTTTTTGCTTTGGTTTTTGCAAATAAAAATTCTAATAAGTCCTTTAATTAATTCTTCAATTATTTTAACCTCTGGTATATTTTTTCAACTTTTTAAGTTTTATAGAGGTGTAGCTAGATATACAAATAGTTTTAGCTTCTACATTATGGGTCTTAAGACTATAATTTTAATTCCAATTATTTCAATAATACTAAGTTTATTAAATGTTCAATTACCTATAGGGTTCTGGTTATTACAGTGGTTCCTTTTT
>QCNA01000036.1 GCA_003213375.1 Prochlorococcus sp. AG-424-A03
GTTAGGGCCTTAAAAGAATCTTTGAAAAATTCAATAATTGGAGAAAAAATTTCTTAGTATAGTCATACTTTTTCTCTACTAGGTTGATGAACGACTATAAGCTTCAAGCTCCTTATGAACCAAATGGAGATCAACCAGAAGCTATTAAAAAATTAGTTAAAGGCGTCAATACTGGTAAAGAGTTTCAGACTCTTTTAGGAGCTACTGGAACTGGTAAAACATTTACTATTGCGAATGTAATTCAACAAACAGGAAGACCAGCACTTGTATTAGCACATAACAAAACGTTAGCTGCACAACTATGTAATGAATTAAGGGAATTTTTCCCAAAAAATGCTGTTGAGTACTTCATTTCTTACTACGATTATTATCAACCCGAAGCTTATGTACCCGTAAGTGATACTTACATAGCTAAAACGGCTTCAATTAATGAAGAAATAGATATGCTTAGGCATTCTGCAACTCGCTCATTATTTGAAAGAAAAGATGTAATTGTTGTAGCCTCAATAAGTTGTATTTATGGTCTTGGTATACCGAGTGAGTATTTAAAAGCTGCAGTTAAATTTGAAGTGGGAAAATCAATAAATCTACGTTCTTCTTTAAGGTCTCTTGTTGAAAATCAATATACTAGAAATGATATTGAAATTACTAGAGGGAGATTCAGAATTAAAGGTGATGTTTTAGAAATTGGTCCAGCTTATGAGGATAGATTAATTAGAATCGAATTATTTGGTGATGAAGTCGAAGCTATTAGATATGTTGACCCTACTACAGGAGAAATACTTGAAAGTTTGGAACAAGTTAGCGTTTACCCAGCGAAGCATTTTGTGACCCCAAAAGAAAGACTTGAGAGTGCAATAAGTGCAATAAGAAGTGAATTAAAAACTCAACTAGATAAATTTACATACGAAGGAAAATTATTAGAGGCTCAACGTCTAGAACAACGCACAAAATATGATTTAGAAATGCTCAAAGAGGTTGGTTATTGTAATGGAGTTGAGAATTATGCTCGTCATTTATCAGGCAGGGAGGAAGGTTCACCGCCAGAATGCTTAATAGATTACTTTCCCAAAGATTGGTTGTTGGTAGTTGATGAGAGTCATGTAACATGTCCTCAACTTCATGCGATGTACAACGGTGATCAATCTAGAAAAAAAGTTTTAATAGATCATGGTTTTAGATTGCCCAGTGCTGCAGATAATAGACCTTTAAAATGTGAAGAGTTTTGGGAAAAATCAAAACAGACATTATTTATAAGTGCAACTCCGGGTCAATGGGAATTAGATCAATGTGATGGTGAATTTATCGAGCAAGTTATAAGACCAACTGGGGTATTAGATCCTGTAATTGATGTAAGACCTAGTGAGGGTCAAATAGAAGATCTGTTATCTGAAATAAGAATTAGAGCTGAAAAGAATCAACGAGTGCTAGTTACAACACTTACTAAGAGAATGGCTGAAGATCTTACTGATTTTTTATCTGAAAATAAAGTAAGAGTTAGATATTTGCATTCTGAAATCCATTCAATTGAAAGAATTGAAATTATTCAAGACCTCAGAATGGGCGAATATGATGTTTTGGTAGGAGTTAATTTATTAAGAGAGGGATTAGATCTTCCTGAAGTATCCTTAGTTGCCATTTTAGATGCTGATAAAGAAGGTTTTCTCAGGGCTGAAAGGTCATTGATTCAAACAATAGGAAGAGCTGCAAGACATGTTGAAGGTGTTGCCTTGCTTTATGCAGACAACTTCACAGATTCAATGAAAAGAGCAATATCTGAAACTGAAAGAAGAAGAACTATTCAAAAAAAATATAACCAAGTCAATGGTATTACTCCAAAACCTGCAGGCAAAAAAATAGAAAATTCAATATTATCTTTTCTAGAACTTTCCAGAAAACTAGATGCTGGTGGTTTATCTAAAGATTTAATTAATATAGTTAATAACAAAACTGACGCAATTCTCAGTTCCGGTGATAATCAATGTTTGCTCGAAGAATTGCCTGACTTAATAGAAAAGTTAGAAATTAAAATGAAAGATGCTGCAAAAGAGTTAAATTTTGAAGAAGCAGCAAATTTGAGGGATAGAATCAAAAAATTAAGACAAAAATTGGCGAGAAATAATTAAAAAGAACTTATTTTTCTAATTCGAAATGATTATGAATCGCATTAACTGCTTTGTCACAATCTTTTTCTAAGACAATACATGAAGTCCTGATTTCACTGGTGGCAATCATTTCAATATTGATATTTTGGTCAGCCAATGCTCTAAATATTTTTCCAGCCGTTCCAACCTTAAATGCCATTCCCGATCCTACAGCACTTACTTTGGCTATAGCAGGGCCATCTTCAATGTATGATCCTGGTAATTTTTTTGTTAAAGCCTCAAAAACTAAGTTAGCTTTTTCTCTATCTTGTTTATTCATTGTAAGACTAATATCCTTAGTTTTTAAAGAGGAAATTCTTTCAGACTGAACGATAGTATCGATAAGTAAATTATTTTCAGCTAATGCTAAACATATCGATGCTGCTACACCTGGTCGATCAGGCAGTTTTCGAAAACTTACTTGAACTTGGTTTTTATCTAATGCAATTCCTCTTACTTCAGGTTGATCTTGTTTTTCATTGCTTGGATTAACAAAAATTTGTGTATCGGATAACTTAAATTTCTCAGCAACAAATCTAATAGCTTTCGGTATATTATTGATTTCAATTACACAGCTGACTTTAATTTCACTAGTAGCTATTAACCTGACATTAATATTCGCTTGAGATAAAGTATCAAATAAATCAGCTGAAACACTTGGTCTGCCCATAATGCCTGCTCCTTGAATACTTAATTTAGTCATGTTTGTTTTTAAGTTATATTCCCCTCCTAATTGACTAGTTATAAGTTCACATTGTTCTGCAGTCTTTTTAACTTCTAATTCACTAACAGTAAATGTAATATCGTTTTTATTTCCATCATTTGTCGCTTGTATTATTAAATCTACACTAATACTTGCTTCTGAAAGTTTTTCAAATATTTGTGCAGCAATCCCAGGCCTATCAGGAATATTTGAGAGACTGAATACTGCTTGGTTTTCTAATACCTCAAGACTATTGACTGTTTTTGTTAATTCTAAGCTTCCTCTTTTTAGCGGGAGAGGTTGGATTTGACTTTCTAGGAGAGTCCCACTTGAGTCACTTTGGCTTGATTTGACGCACAATTTAATTCCATAATTACGAGCAATTTCTACTGCTCTTGGATGCAGAACTGAAGCACCGACACTTGCAAGTTCAAGCATTTCCTCGCAGCTAATTTTATCTAAGAGTTTTGCATTAGGAACAATTCTTGGATCAGTAGTAAGAACGCCTGGAACGTCTGTATAAATTTCGCACGTCTCAGCTCCTAAAGCTGTTGATAAAGCTACTGCGGAAGTATCTGAACCACCTCTACCCAAAGTTGTAATTTCCATTGAACCCGTATGGCTTAATGTTGTTCCTTGAAATCCAGCCACTACAACTACAAAACCCTGATTTATATAATTTTGGATCCTTTCTGTTTTAATATCCAGAATTCTCGCTTTCCCATGAATTGATTCAGTAATAATTCCAACCTGGCTACCGGTCATTGAAATTGCAGGTATTCCGTATTCGTTTAATGCCATTGAGAGAAGAGATATAGTTATTTGCTCTCCAGTTGAGAGAAGCATATCCAATTCTCTTCGATTAGGATTTTTACTAATTGATTCCGCTAAACAATTTAACTCATCTGTCGTTTGCCCCATTGCAGAGACAACCACAACAATTTCATTTCCTGCTTCTTTACTTTGACAGATGCTACTTGCAATATTTTTAATTTTTTTAATATCACCTACAGAAGTACCGCCAAATTTTTTTACTAGTAAAGCCATATTTAAATCATAATGTAAATTCTTAAACTTATAATTTGGTTAACTTAAATTAATTAATTTCTCTGTAAAAACATTTATAGGATTATTACCTTGTTTTAGTAATGATTCAATATCTAGTAAGTTACTCATTAAATTAATTAAATATTCTTGAGATACATTTTTGACTTTTCTTCGAATAAAAAAAATTCTTTTTGGATTAGTAATGCCTGCAAGATTACAAATCTTTTCTGCATTATCGTTACCTGAATTAACTGCCAACTTTATAATGGTATGAATTCTTATTTGACTAATTAAACCGGCATTTAGTCTTAAAGCAGGTTCTCCTTTCATTAAGGAATAATTTATTTCTATGAGGCTTTCATTAATATTTTTTTGTAAGAGAAGATCAATGATTTTGAAAATATTGGATTGATGATCACTAAATATTTTTTTTACATCAATACTTTTAAGAAAAAGCTGTGAATTCGAATCACTTGATACTGCAGAAAGGTATGTTTTTGCCTTGGCTAATTCATTTATTAGTTTAAAGCTATCATTACCAACTGAATCAATTATTAATTCAGCTGCATTTTTATCAATTTTGATATTCATTTCATTTGCTGCATCTTCTAAAAATCTTTTTTGTCCTTCATAGTCCCAGATTTCTGGTAAAGAAAATGACTTTTCTTTAGCTAAATTATTTTTGATAAGTTTTTGTAAAAATTTAGTACTCTTTAGTCTTGAGTCTGGTTTTTTTGTATTTTGTAAAATGAAATAAGTATTTTGAGGTATATTGTCATGAATTTTTTCAAATTTAGTTCTTAGATCCTCATTTTTTGCAGTAAAAATTGGATTATTTTTCAATGTAACTATTCTGTATCCCTCTCCAAAAGGAGGGGTAAGAACTTCATCAAAAGCTTTATTGACTTGCTCATCATTATCTCCATTTAAATTTGTTACGTTTATTTCTTTCCATTCTTTGGATACTTGCTCATCAATTAATTTTTGAATAAATGTATTTTGAGCATTTAAATCATTGCCCCATAATATTTGTATTGGCATAATAGCTCAATAAAAACAATATATTAACTATGATTACTTCTAACACAAATTAAATTTAATGGTAATAGATCATCCAATTTTTTTGGAAAGCATCAGATTTATAAGATCTCATTTATTAGCCAATGATCTAAATTATTTGGAAAAAAAAGTGTTAGAGAGATTAGTCCATACTTCAGGAGATTTTTCAGTTCAAAATCTTGTAAATTTTAGTGAAGGTGCTTGCGAAAAAGGGCTTCAGGCACTTAAAAATGGTGCTCCGATTTTAACTGATACTGATATGGCTGCAGCTGCAATAAAATCAATGGCAGAAAATACCACTAGGAATAAAGTATTCACTTCTAGAATGTGGTTTGGAAAAAATAATCATACAAACTTAACTAAAACTGCATATGGCTTAAGTGAAGGTTGGAGGGAGTTATCCTCTATGAATTCTGGAAGCAAATCACCTATTGTAGTTATTGGCAGTTCGCCTACAGCGTTAACTTATTTAATTGATATTTTAGAGAATTCAAAAGATTTGCCTAGTTTAATTATCGGAATGCCTGTTGGATTTATTGGAGTAGAGAAAAGCAAAAACAAACTAACTTCTACAGATCTTCCTAGGATTGTTTTGAATTCAACTAGAGGGGGCGCTGCCATGGCAGCTGCTGCGGTTAACGCCTTATTGAGGGAAACTATTTAAAGTGTATTTTTTTTATAAAAATGTCAAAAATCTAATTAATATCTTAATTTAATTTGTTATTTTTTTCTAAAGAATTTAAAACTGATTTTGCTTTTTCTATAACTTCTTTTGGAACTCCTGCTAATTTAGCTGCTTCTATGCCATAGCTTTTGTTTGAGCCCCCTTTTACAATCCTGTGGCTAAAAATTAGCTGATCGTTATTTTGTTCTACTAAAACTTGAAAATTTTGTATATTCGTATTTGAATTTTTTAAATAATTAAGCTCATGATAGTGTGTAGCAAAAATAGTATTACATTGAATTTTTTTTGCAAGATATTCACTTACTGACCAAGCTATTGAAAGCCCATCAAAAGTAGATGTCCCTCTGCCTATCTCATCAAGTAAAACTAGTGAGCTAGAAGTTGCTTGATTAAGAATTGATGCAGTTTCAGACATTTCTACCATAAATGTTGATTGTCCAGATGATTGATCATCAACTGCCCCAATTCTTGTAAAAATCCTATCTGCAATTTTGATTTCAGCATTATTAGCAGGAACAAAGCTACCAATTTGTGTGAGAATTTGTATTAAACCAAGTTGTCTTATAAAGCAACTTTTTCCGCTTGCATTTGGACCGGTTAATATAATCAATTTTTGATTATCCTCAAAAGAGATATCGTTTGCTACAAACTTTTTATCACTTAACAATTGCTCAACAATTGGATTTCTTCCTGCGATAATTTTTGTACTATTTTTTGTCATTGAATCATTTATTGGTATTAGTGAAGGTTTTATAAAATTGTTTTCTAATGAAGTAATTGATAAACCAAGCAGTGCATCAAGAGATGCTATGGATTTTGCGATTGATCTTATTTGTTTTGTTTTTTCAGCAACTATATTTCTTAATTCGCAGAAAATTTCATATTCTTTTGATGAAGCTCTACTTTTTATTTGGAAAATCTTATTTTCTTTATTTTTAATTTCTGAAGTGATATACCTTTCTTCATTAGTAAGTGTTTGCCTTTTGATCCAATGTTGTGGAGCTAAATTAACTTTTGACTTATTTATAGAAATGTAATAACCAAAATTTTTATGAAATTGAAGTTTTAGGTTTGAAATTTTGCTAATTTTCCTTTCTTTTAATTCCTCTTTATTTAGCCACTCAGAGTAATCATCCATTAAATTGCGTAAACCATCTAATATATTGTCAACACCATCGTGGATAATGCCTCCTTCACTAATATTTAGAGGAGGATTTTCTATTAGTTTAAAACTTATGGTATCCGCTAATTCTAAGAGTCCTTCATCAATATTTTTTAATTGATCAGTCCAGTCTGGGAGATCATATTTAAATAATTCAATTATGGATTTTAGTCTAGGCAATTTTTTTAAACCTTCAGCTATCGCAATTAAATCTCTAGGACTTGCGTGACCTGCACAAGCTCTACCTGCAAGTCTTTCTAAATCCCCCATTGCTCTAAGTAAATTTTGGGTATCTATACGTAATTTTTTAGATTCAATAAAGTTTGTAATTATATTTTGTCTTTTATAAATTTCATTAACGTTTAATAGTGGTGAATCTATCCACCTTCTTAAACACCTTGCACCCATGCAAGTATAAGTTCTATCAATACTCCAAAGTAGCGAACCTACATAATTATTTTCTCGTTGTGTATGTTTGATTTCTAAGTTTTTTTGAGTTTGATAATCGATAATTAATTTGTTGTGACCATATTGTATTTGTGGAAAGTCTAATGAGATTTTTAAAGAAGAATCTTTATCTAAATTTGAGGGATTAATTTTTTCTAAATAATTTAATAAACCACCAAGTGATCTAGTTGCATTGTTTAAATTTTTAAGTCCTATTCCCTCTAGGTTTGCAATTTGGAAATAATTTTTTATTAGATAATTTGCTTCATTAATTCCAAAATTAGTCTCTTGAGAAACAGTATATGTAATTTGACTATTTCCTTTAATTAATAAATTTCTGACAGCATTGCTTCCTACAATAATTTCTGAAGAATCTAATTTAATAATTTCATCAAATAATTTTGACAGAGATTGGCCTTCTAAAGTTATTAATTCTCCAGTGCTTACATCAGCTTTTGATATACCCCATTCGTAAGATTCGTCTGAGTTTTCTTCTGACAAGTAAATAGCAGTAATCCAATTATTTTTCTTTGCTATCAACATCCCCTCTTCAATTACAGTTCCAGGAGTAATTATTCTTGTTATTCCTCTTTTAATTGGAGTACCATAATTTTCAGAACTTTTTTCTAATTGATCGCATATAACCACAGAATAATTTTTTTTAATCAAATCAGCACAGTATCTCTCCATTGCATGATGGGGAACCCCTGCCATAGGGATCTTACCAATCTCTTTACCA
>QCNA01000037.1 GCA_003213375.1 Prochlorococcus sp. AG-424-A03
GTTCAAGGGATTGCTAAAGGCTTGTCAATCTCTGAGGACATTACAAGCCCTACATTTTCTTTATCGCATCACTATAACTCAGGAAGGATTCCGCTAATTCACCTTGATTTATACAGGTTAGAAAATATTTCTTCAGCAAAGGAAGTTTTTTTTTCAGAAGAAGAAGAGTCAATACAAAGAAAAGCCATTTTAGTTATAGAATGGCCAGAATTAATTGAAAAAGTTATTGATAATTTCTGGAAAATAGAAATTAATTACGCAAAAAATTATGGAAGACACTATGAAATAAGAGAACCCAAAAATTTATTAACCTTCTCATAATACGGCTGTTGCTCGATGGCGCCTTCACCAAGACAAGTTAATAATCCACAAACACCAGCGAACTTTATGTAATCTTCTATCTCTAAATTATTTGTAGGATAGCCAGAAGAAATTAATTTTGAAATAAAGCCAGCTAGAAAAGCATCGCCTGCTCCAGTTGTGTCAACAATTTTTTGTGAAGTAGGAGTTTCGGTAATTCCCTGAAATCCATTGATGCTCCATAAAACAGGATTTTTTCCATCAGTTATTATTACATCTGGTCTATTAGAAAGTCGTTGAGATATTAGCAAGGGATTTTCATTCTGAAAAAACAAAGTTGCTTCTTCCTTCGCAAGTTTTAAAACATTTGCATGATTTAAAAAATTCTTGATTAAATTAACTCTCGCGGATTTACTAATTTCTGATGAGAAACTTGAATGATCCCAAAAGACATTTCTCCAATTCAAATCAATAACTATTTTGACTTCAAATTTATTAGCCTGTTCAATAAGAAAAAAAATAGTCTCTGCTGATATTGGAGATGACAACAAGTTCGTTCCTGTTACCAAATATTTTATTTCTAGAAAAGATTTCTCCAAATTTAAAATTTCCTTTTCTATTAATTTCTTACTAAGAACTTCGTCTGCAAAGCATGCATGAGAACTTTCCTCAAAGCCTGAAAAAAAACGATCTCCAAATTGATCTCTATCTACATTAACCACACGAGTAGATGAATCATTATTTAATTGCAAGAAATCTAAATTAACTCCCAATTGATCAAATTGCGAAATAAATTTTTTTCCATAATAATCATTACCCAAACTTCCTATAAATGTTGAATCTATTTTTAATTTTCTCAATGCACAAGCAACATTAGCCGGCGCACCACCCAAAAAATCTGTAAATCCTTTATTTGACTTATTTCTGATTCTGTCTATTAAAGCCTCTCCAATACATATAACCTTTTTCTTTTTCATAAAATGAACGCTTTTTCTTAATTAAGAATAATTTATTAAAAACGAATAATTTTTTTTTGAATTAAAGTTTAATTAAAAGCATATTCATAGTGTCTTTAAATAAATCTGAAACTTGGAAGTGGAAAAATTGGGAAATTTCTTGGTCTTTATCCAAAGAATCTACTTCTGAAAAAAATATTAAAATTTTATTAGTTCATGGATTTGGAGCATCAAAAAACCATTGGAGACATAATCAAGATTTTCTTGGTAAATTTTCTAACTGCTACGCAATTGACTTATTAGGATTTGGAGAAAGTAGCCAGCCTAGTGCTCTATTAAATTACGAACCTAATAAAGAAAACTCCATTAAATATTCATTCGACTTATGGGGTAATCAAATATCAACATTTTGTGCAGAGGTAATAAAATCTCCTGTTTATTTGGTAGGAAATTCAATAGGAGGTGTTATTGCATTGAAAGCTGCTGAAATTCTCAAAGATAATTGCAAAGGTATCATTTTGATTGATTGTGCACAAAGAACTATGGATGATAAACGTTTAAAAAAAAATGATATCTTAATGAATTTACTAAGACCTGTCCTTAAAACGATAGTCAGACAAAGATTAATTAGTAATACACTTTTTACAAGAGCCGCTAATCCAAAAGTTATAAAGAGAATACTTGAACAAGCTTACCCTTCAGGAAAAAATATCGATAAAGAATTGATTGAAATACTTTATCAACCCTCCCAAAGGAAAAATTCTAAAGAAGCTTTTCGTGGTTTTATTAACTTATTTGATGACTATCTTGCGACTGACCTTTTCGATAAAGTTGACTCTCCAATCCAATTGATATGGGGTGAGGAAGATCCTTGGGAATCTTTAAGTGAAGCAAGAGAGTGGAAGAAACTATTCAGGAATATCAAAAGATTAGATGTTATTAAAGGGGCTGGTCACTGCCCTCATGATGAAGAACCTGAAAAAACTAATAAGTTAATAAATGAATTTATTCAAGAAACAAAATAAGCTTCTACATTATCACTAAGTCTTCTCAAGCCTCTTAATCCATCTCTTTCTAGGTTTCTTACTCGATCTCTACTTATCCCTAGAACTCTTCCTATACCTGTAAGGGACATTGGCTCATCACCATCCATTCCGTATCTCATTCTTAAAACTCTACATTGCAGATCAGGCAATTGATGTAAAAGAGAATGCAGATCACCTCTCATACAATCCATCTCTATTTGTTCGTCCGGCAAATCCTCGCCACCTGCCAGTAAATCTAATAAGACAGTATCTTCACCATCGCCAACTTTGGTTTCTAGACTGACTGGCTGTCCAGCCTTGCACATCAAATCTTTAACGTCATCTTCGGGAAGCTCTACATATTTTGCAAGTTCACTTACAGTTGGAGTTCTAGACATCTCTTGGCTGAGCTCTCTTTGACCTTTTTTTAACTTATTCAACATTTCAGTTATGTGAATTGGTAGCCTTATCGCCCGACTTTTTTCGGCTATTGCTCTTGTAATACCTTGTCTAATCCACCAATATGCATATGTTGAAAACTTGTAACCTCTGGCTGGATCAAATTTTTCAACTCCTCTGACCAAACCTATGGTTCCTTCCTGAATTAAATCTAAAAGTTCCATATTTCTTTTGGTATATTTTTTTGC
The DNA here is from genome assembly GCA_003213375.1 of Prochlorococcus sp. AG-424-A03. Classification (GTDB taxonomy): domain Bacteria; phylum Cyanobacteriota; class Cyanobacteriia; order PCC-6307; family Cyanobiaceae; genus Prochlorococcus_A. Next base: position 2,929 of record QCNA01000037.1, read on the forward strand.
AACGCTTACTACCAATCTTAAATTCGCTGCAACCATTCTTTCTTTAGCTCTCTGTCCAGCTCTCAATCTTTTTTTTATTATGGAGGGAGATAAATTTAATTTGTTTGATAATTCATCAACACAAGGCTTATCTCCCGTTAATTCAATAATTTCTAATTCTGTTCTTTCAACTTCCATGTACTCTTGAACTTGTCTACCTAGAGTAATTTCTTGCTCATGAGATAGTAATGGGACTCTTCCTATATCCCTTAAATATGACCGAACAAGATCAACATCATTACTACTTTTTATACTAGCAATTGAAGTTAATTTATTTTCACTTATTGTTTCAGAAGACATGAAAGATGAATGATGTTTTGTAAACAATACCATTAAGAAATGTAAAGTTAAACAAAAAAATCCACAATTTTACAAAAATGAGAATAAATACCTAGTCGATTTATGCCAATGATGAGTTTAATAGCCATTTTGCTGTACTGAGATAAATAAATACACCAGCAATATCAGTGACGGTTGTAATGAAAGGGGAGGACATTAAGGCTGGGTCCAATTTCATTCTGTCAAACAACAAAGGGAGGATAGCTCCTGTTGTAGCAGCTAAAGTTGTTATGGATATTAAACTTATTCCCACAGCTGAAGCGATTAAAGGCCCTTCTCCTTGCCACCAAGCGAAGGGAAATACTACAAGCATCATGAAAATGCCTAAAAGAGCACCTGTAATTGCCTCCTTGACTACTGCCTTAATAGCACCCAGAGACTTCAATTTTTGAGTACTTAAACCTCTAATGACAACCGTTGAACTTTGAGCACCAACATTTCCACCAGTACCAATAAGTAGTGGAATAAATGCAGCTAATAAGACTATTTCTTTTAATATTTGATCATTCATAGCTATAACCTTCGTCGTTAAACCATTTGCTAATACCAAAATTAATAACCATAAAATTCTTCTTCGAGCAATCGTAAACAAACTACTTTGAAAATAGTCATCTTCATCTCCAGGTTGTACTGCCCCTGCTGCGTAAATGTCTCTTGTTGCTTCTTGTTCTATAACATCAATTAAATCATCAACAGTTACTATCCCAACCAGTCTTTTTTCTTTATCTACTACTGGTAGTGCTAAAAAATCATATCGTTGTATCGCTCTAGCAACCTCTTCTTGATTCGTATTAGTAGAGATATTAACTACATCTCTTGTCATAACATCACCAATTGGCTTAGAAGGCTCAGCAGTTACAAGGTCTCTTAAAGAGAGAATACCAGTTAAATGTCTTTCTTTATCTGTAACATATAAGCTATAAATAGTTTCAGTAAATGGGGCTCTTTTTCTCACTATAGAAAGAGCATCAGCTGCAGTTTGCATCTCTTTTAGGTCTATAAATTCAGTTGTCATTAGTCTTCCGGCAGTTTCAGGCTCATATCCAAGTAATTCAGCTGTTACTTTCCTTTCACCAGGACTAAGAGCAGACAAAAATTTGCGTACAACTTTTGCAGGTAATTCATCAAAGAGTTGAACCCTATCATCAGGAGACATTTTTTCAACAATTTCTAAAACCTCTCCTGAACGCAGTCTTTCTAATAAAGTTTGCTGAACTACTGGATCTAAATATTCATAAACCTCAATTGCTTCATTTTTCTTTAATAATCTAAATGCTAATGCCTGCAATATTAGTGGAAGGCTTCCAATAGCATCTGCAATATCTACAGGTTGAGAAGGCTCTAAAAGTAACTTTGCTTCATCATAATTCCCTGCGATGAGCAATTCCTCAAGTTGGATAGTAATATTTTTCCTTGTACTTAAATCTGAAGATAACGATGTAACTGTTTCAAGATTATTTTCATTCATAAATATAATCCCTTATCAAAGTAACAACATCATTATATGAAATCTAAGTAATTTTTCTACTTATCCAAAACCCGAAAAGCATTGTGAACAAATTTACTATAATGATTAAATTAAAAAAAATTATAAATTTAATCCAATCCCCTTGATTTAATATTGTGTACAAATAATATATAAATCCGCTAAAGGATGTAAAGCAAGAAAAAAAACCAACCAATAAAATTTTTTCATTTGAATAACTTAATCTTCTACTGACAAAAAAACCCACTAAAAATGATCCAATTATTGAAATAAAAAAATTATTATTTATAGTTATTCTTAAAAAAGTAGCTAAGTAAGAAGCTAAAAGAATATAAATAAAATTATTTTTTTTCACATTTAAAAAAACTGAATAAGAAAATAACCTAAGTAAAAGAACAGAAATGAAAAAATTATCACTTCAATATAGTGGAAAAATAATCTTAGGAATTTTCTCTTTTTAAATAAATTAAATAATTGATAAATAAAGGACGAAAATGTACTAAAACATCCTAAAAAACCACTATAAAATAACACTAATATTTCGTTATTAATAAAATTTAAAGCTACTAAAATTCCTAATAAAAAAGATGATAAAAAATTTACTATTGAAGTATTTTGAATATCAAAACCTATACGTTTTTTAAAATTATTTTGTATGAATATTCTCAGTATTAATCCTAAAGTACTGCCAAGTAAAATTATACTTATTGAACTAAAATCCAAAATTTACATTTTTATCCAGCCTTTTAAAATCTTATTAGGATCATCTAAAAGTTTATTAGAAGCTAATTCAACCCTAACCCAAGTTTCATTTTTGCTGACTTTCCAATTACGTAATACTGATAAGGTTGTACCTACATCAAGAACTAATAATTCCTTGGCATAAATTTCAGGACAAGAATAAAGAGAAGTATTGGAACACAATATAATTTCATTTGTACTATGAGGAAACTTATTTTGATTTAAACTTTTTTGGATCCCACCAGCAGGTAATGTAATAGGAGCAATTAATGCAAAAATAATTAAACAAAAATTCTTGAGAAAATTATTAATCATATGTCTAAAGTTGCCATATCTAAGTTGCTACTATGAGTTTCAATAAATTCTCTTCTTGGTGCAACTTTATCTCCCATTAATATATTGAATATTCTGTCAGCTTCAAGTGCATCTTCAATTTCAACTCTTTTCATCATCCTCGTTTGAGGATTCATAGTTGTATCCCATAATTGTTTTGGCATCATCTCCCCTAATCCCTTAAATCTTTGGATATTATAATTTGCATTTTCTCCAAAACCTTGAATTGTATCCTTTAATTGATTCTCGTTATAACAGTAATTATGCTTCTTACCTCTTTCAACTTTATAAAGAGGGGGACAAGCAATGTATATAAAACCTTTCTCAACAAGTTCTCTTTGGTATCTGTAAAAAAATGTCAGCAATAAAGTTCTTATATGAGCACCGTCAACATCAGCATCTGTCATAATTACAACTCTATGATATCTCAAAGAACTCACGTCGAATTCCTCTCCTTTTATTCCTAATCCTAGAGCTGTTATTAATGACTGTATTTCCGTGTTTTTATATATTTTAGTATCGTCAGTTTTTTCAATATTGAGAATTTTACCCCTGAGAGGCAAAATAGCCTGAAAATTTCTATCTCGTCCTTGTTTTGCGGAGCCACCAGCTGAATCTCCTTCAACTATATAAATTTCTGATTCTGAGGGATCTCTAGAACTACAATCTGCTAATTTGCCCGGTAATGTAGAACTTTCTAGAACGCTTTTTCTTCTAACTAATTCTCTAGCCCTTCTCGCAGCTTCTGCTGCATTAAATGATTGAATGGCTTTTTCAAGAATCAAATCCAAAATTCCAGGATTGAATTCCATATATTTTGTAAGAGCCTCCCCAATGAGAGAATCCACAATTCCCCTTACTTCAGTATTACCTAATTTTGTTTTTGTTTGACCCTCAAATTCGGGATCTGGAACTTTTACCGATAAAACAACAGTCAAACCCTCTCTAATATTTTCCCCGGCTAAATTTTTTTCAATATCTTTTCTTTTGCCTCTCTTTTTTGCAAGATTATTGAAAGTTCTTGTCAGAACTGTTTTTAGCCCTTCAATATGAGTTCCTCCATCAATAGTTCTAATATTATTTGCAAATCCTAAAATATTGTCTGAAAATACATCAGAACACCATTGCAAAGCAGCTTCTACATATACATTTTCTTTCTGTGAATCAACATAAATTATTTCAGGATGAATAGAATCTTTTTCAGCATTCATGTATTCAACATATTCTTTAATACCTCCTTGATACAAGTAAATTTCTTCTTTAAACGAACCATCTGATAATTGATTTCTTTCATCTCTAAAAACAATTTTTACTCCGCCATTAAGGTAAGCAAGCTCCCTTAATCTAGATGAAAGAAGAGCATATTCAAATTCAATTCCTCCAGAAAAAATCGTTTTGTCGGGTTTAAAGCAAATAGTTGTTCCTTTCTTAGATGGTTTGCCAGTCTGCTTTTTAGTTTCCAATTCACCCTTTGATACACCTTTTTCAAATCTTTGATTAAATTCGCTTCCATCCCTATAAACAGTCACATTAACCCATTCGCTTAGAGCATTAACTACAGATATTCCTACTCCATGCAAACCCCCGGAAACTTTATAGCCACCACTTCCAAATTTACCTCCTGCATGAAGAACAGTTAGTACAGTTTCTAAGGCACTTTTCCCTGTTCTTGGATGAATATCTGTTGGTATGCCTCGTCCATTATCAGAAATTAAAGCAGAACCATCTGCTCGAAGAACTATTTCTATGTGATCACAATGTCCTGCAAGTGCTTCATCAACCGAATTATCTACTACCTCATATACTAGATGGTGTAATCCCCTAGGTCCTGTTGACCCTATATACATCCCAGGGCGTTTACGAACTGGTTCTAACCCCTCTAAAACCTGTATCTGTTCCGCGCCATAATCATTTGAGATTATATTAGATCTTTTGTCCTCACTCATTTAATATAAAAAAAATTTTAGACTTTTAAAATGTTATTTTTAAAAGGTCTTTCATTAAACTT
>QCNA01000038.1 GCA_003213375.1 Prochlorococcus sp. AG-424-A03
GTAATTGATGAAAATAAAGTAATACAAAAAATAGAAAGTATAGATATGACTATTTTCTCTAAAAGTGGAGATAAAATATATTCAATTACGAGTCCAAATTCAAGTTATGACAATATTGAATTAAAATTCGAATTAAAAAAACCTATAATTAATATTCTCAACGGAAAAAAAACCAAATATATTATTAGTTCAGAAGAATCTACATTATCAGACAACAATAAACTCCTGAAATTGAAAGGTAATGTTAAATTAAAAACTCTTAAAAAAGATGGGGATTTTTTATATGCTGATAATTTTATTTGGAATATAGAAAATTCTAACTATCTATTAGAGGGTAATATAAGATTTGAAAATCAAAATATCATCTTAAATTCAGGAAAAGCCATATTGGGTTCAGATAACATAATTGAATTTTTCAATCCAGTAAAATATATAATAAAAGATGAAAATAGCGAAAACAAATATGAAATAAATTCAGAAAATGCTTACTATAATTTAATTACTGAATCAGTAAGTTTTAAAGCAAAAGATAAAAGAGTAAAATCAATAATTTATTTTTAAATTTTATTTTTTGAAAAAATATTATTAATTTTTTTTGACCAGTTTTTTATCCATTTTTCATCAGACTTCGTAAAACACTTAGCACTCCAGCCTCCAATCAATATAAAGGCCTTATTATTTATAGGTACAACTAAGATAGATGGAATTTCGGCACAAAAACTAAAAAATTCATCTCTTCCAGGATAAAATTTAGTGTTTGCTAATGATATTAATTTCATATCTTTTATAGATCTCAGACAAGTTTCCCCAGGTTTAAAATCGTTACTTGAAGTGATTCCCCTCCTCAATATGTTAACGCCATCGTTGTGGATTAATATTGCTGCAGCAGCTGTAGAGGTTAATATTGCTTCAGAACCCCATGCAAGTTCATCAATAACTTCATCCGGCATGTTTCTATCGAAGAGAAACTTATTTTCTCCTTTTAAAGCAGCTTTCTCGCCAGCTAATGGTTCGAATTGTTTAAATAAAAAACCTATCAAAATAATAATTAATGAAGCTATTGCTGCTAGCACTTGTGCTCTTTCAAGCTCAGGAGTAATTGTTTCTATTGAAATGAAATTTGCTATCTGAAAAATAAAGAGTATGGCACCGATTAATATTAATGATTTCCCATTGAATCCCATATTTTAAATATGTTATTTCTAATTCATTTATGCAAATATTATATTGTTTAGTACATTTAAAATTACTCAATAATATGGTTTTTAATATATAATTAACCAAAACCTCCTAAAATGAACCTAAACATCAATAAATATATACTTTCTTTAATCTTAACTGGCTTAATTTTTATTCTTAACCCCTCGACTACAAACGCAAATGAAGTTCTTAGTATAAATAAATATTTTGGTATTACTCAACAGAAGACTGTTATAAATTACGAAAAAAGTCAACCTTCCTCTATTGACAACCCTGTAGTGGATCCAAATTTTAACACTATGAGGTCAAAAGATACTGAAAGCTCAACTGCTACTTATATAGTTATAGGATTGTTAATTGCTGCAACAATTATTCCTTTAGCAACATGGTGGTATTTCTCTAAATAATAGAGAATTTATGAATGCCAAGGATTTAAGTATTAGTGAATATTCATCTTATATAGTTTTTATTACAGGGGGGACAAAGAGTGGTAAAAGTGAATTCGCGGAGCATCTTGCAAAGGAGGTACAAAATTTATCATATGTTGCCTTATCTGAAAACAATTTGGATGATAAAGAATGGCAAGATAAAATTAATTTACATCGAAAAAGAAGGCCAAAAGATTGGAAATTAATAGAAACGACAGATCTATTAAATACATTAAGGAAAGAAGAAGGTCCATTATTAATAGATTCTATTGGCGGATTCGTTATGGAAAGTATAGGCAATGAACAAAATGAATGGTCAACAATAATGAATTCACTTATAAGTCTCTTAATGAAAAGAAAAAGCATAACAATTATTGTTGGAGAACAAGTAGGTTGGAGTCTGGTCTCTGAATATAAAATTGGTAATACATATATTGAAAGAATCGGCGAACTTCAAAAGAGAATAACCAAAATATCAAAAGATAATTGGCTGACTATAAACGGCAGAGCAATCAAAATAGATGAAATAAGTATTGAAATACCTACGTAAAATTGGAAGTCGCTCTTTTTGAACCTAGAATCCCACAAAATACTGGTAATATTGCCAGAACATGTGCTGCGTTTAATATACCTTTAAATCTTATAGAGCCCTTGGGTTTTAAGCTAGAAGATAAATATTTAAAAAGAGCAGGATTAGACTATTGGCCTCTAGTTACTGTTAATCAGTATGAGAATTTTGTAAAATTTTTAGCGTCAAAATCAACAAAAAGAATAATTTCTTTTAGTAAAAAAAATGGATTATATTTGAAGGATTTTAAATTTAAGAAAGATGATATTTTGCTATTTGGGCGAGAAGATTCAGGATTACCCGATTCCATTATTGATAAAAGCGACTTTTTAATATCAATATTTATGCCGAATATACAGACTGGAAACAATGATCAAAAAGGTGTTAGAAGTCTAAACCTTTCTGTAGCATGCGGAATTGCTATATATGAGGCCCACAAACAAATAAATTTTCAAAATGGTAATTAAGTACAATCAATGCTTTACAATATTCCCATGTCTCGGTAGCTCAGCTGGTTAGAGCGGCGGATTCATAGCCCGCAGGTCGCGTGTTCAAGTCACGCTCGAGACATTTTCAATACTTTTTTAATTGAAGAACATAGGTGAAATTTTAATTTTATTAAACTATTAAAGACAATAATGTTTAATTCGCTCGGCACAGTCTTAGATCCAAAAAAATCTAAAGCAAAATATCCAGAAGCAAGAGTTATAGTTCTTGATGACAATTTTAATACTTTTCAGCATGTCGCAAATTGTCTTCTAACAATAATCCCAAACATGAGTGAACAAAGGGCATGGGATCTAACCATCAAAGTTGACAAGACAGGATCTGCAGAGGTATGGAAAGGTAATCTTGAACAAGCAGAGCTATATCATGAGCAACTATTCAGCAAAGGATTAACAATGGCTCCAATTGAGAAAGCATAAAATAAGTAAAATTGACAGAAAATTTTTGGCTTATAAATTCGAATCGTTCAAGGGTTAAAAGGTTTTCAAAGAATAATCAAAATAAAGATAAATTTTTTGAATATATGTTTATTGACTCTGGGAGAATTCTTGGTGTTTTAGGAAAAGAACCACCTCTTATGACAACTAGAGAAGAACTTAAAGTTGATAAAGCTAGAGATGAATGGAGAAAGTTAATCGCTCAAGGTTGGAGGAGAACAAAACCAGTCTGGTAAGACTACTAGTATCCAATATTATTACAAGGATTAGTTATATAAATTATGATATTTAGGACGTAGTTAGCGGGTAAATTTAATGGCTTCAAAAGTAACAAAGCCATTCCTTGAGTCACATTAAATTCTTTATTTTTCATAAAAAAATAAAAGTCTCATTTTAATTATAAAAAGACTGTCAAATACAAACTAAAAATACTGAAAAAAAGATATTTAGGTATTTATTGATTAAGGATTTTCAAGATATCTAATATCAAAACTTATTCTAAAAAAATTATAGATTTAGGGTTACTTGTTATTTTTATTAAATAAAAAAATCCACGTTATAATTTAATAACACCTACTAAATACTTAAAAATATCCAATGAAGTATCTCATCTCAAGCAAAAGATCAAGAGCTTTATTTGGTATTGGAATAGTTGCTATAAGTATTGGATTAATATCAAAAAAAATAATTAACTATCCAGCTGGAGGATGTATGAAAGGTACTCAAGAAATAACCTTTAATATCTAGCCATTAATCATCTTACATTTTCCTTAATTCTTAAATCCAGTCAACTTTGATAACTCTTTTAGTGAAAGTACACCTAAAATAAACTTTCCATTTATTTCCCATGTGGGAAACCCTTTAATTTTTTTATCAATGCATAATTGAGTTTGACTGTTTATGCCATCTCTTGCACATTCAACTACATTAAGTTCTCTATAAGCTTGCTTACCAAATAATTCACTTTGATTAAGGCAATTAGGACACCAATATGCTGAATATTTAACTACACCATTATCTTTAAGGTATTTTGCCAACTCGATTGATTTCCTAGTGCTTTCCGAGGTGACTATAAGTTCTCTCTGATTATTTAAGTGGGAGCTATGCAAAACACTTGGTAAAGTAAGTATAACTAATAGTGGGATTAATAGCCGTTTCATTTATTTACTACTTTTCCTCCATATTTTCTAACTATCTTATCAATTAAAATTCGTATATCTTTATTTTTAAGTTTCTTTATTTGCTGAAGATTTTCAAGAAGATCACATATTTGATCCTGGGTATCTTCATTTAATTCACTTACTGCCATTTATATTTAAAGTTTTTATATTCCAATTTTAAATCAAAAGTAAATTTAGATACTTATTGTATTTATATTTTTTTATTGCTATTTTTTTAAAGCGGGCTAAGGTTCATTTCTCCACGAGGATTTAGTCCGCTGAATTTTTAAAGATTCAATTTATTTTGGATCCCTCATTAAGATGTTGATTAGAAATATTTAAAAATATTTATCTTTGCTTAATTTCTAAATTCCATTGAAAAGCATTCTCATATAAATATTAATAGTGTGACACTATTTATTCAATAATGTTGTTATTTCGCTTCATAACTTTCTTAAAATACTTAAACTCAATAAATTCGTGCATCATTTTGATATCATCAGACAATACTTTTTTATTAACTGCATATTCGACTACATTATGTGGAGAATTATTATTTTTAAAAAATGTTTCGTTATCAAAAGAAAAGTTTATAAAATCCCCCTTATCTTTATGATTTTGACCAAAAGATTCATTTAATACACCTCGAGACCTCAACGCTTCCTCAACCAATAAACCAGTAACTTTTGACTGACTAAACTCATTAGCTGTGCACAACTTTTCAATAATTTCATGCACTTCTTCACTTGGCAAAAAACCAATTCTTTTCCTCGTAGAGGGCATAATTAAAAAAATTAGTGTCACACTTGCACATTATAAGTGTTGCACTATATTTGATTTAAGTCAACTAATTTTCTATGCATATTTTATTATTTCCTGTAGGGTTTATTCTTTGGTATCTAGCTTATGAAGCAAAACCTATCATTAATGATGAAGTTACAATTAATTGGGAAGAAAAAAATACAATTAAAAGAAATAAACTTTTAAATATAATCAACGAAAGCTTTTAAAATTTACTTTTAATCGATTTTGACCATTCCTTGTGCTTATTATCTAGATCTGAGATTAATTGTTTTTGATAAGTAAATTTGAGTTGATTTTCGTTAAGTGATTTTTTTGTGATAATCATATCTTTAGAGAAAAAACAAGGAGTGTTGGAACTACTTATTTTTTTTGGGATTTCCATATAGTAAATTCATCTATTTTTTTTATATGACTTAAAAGGTTATAATCACAATAATTTTATATTCTTTTTATATTTCCTTCATATGTGTTTTTAGCACGTTTGTAAAAAATATTAGTTTATTAAAGAATAAAGGTTATATTTAAACAAAATATATGTTTTATCATGAATCTAAAGGAGAGAGGGATTACTGTTGGAGATTTACTAATAATACTAATAATAATAATCACTTCTACAATATTGATTAAATCATTTAGCAAGGATAAGAAAACAACACTTAATTATAGTAATCAAGAGCAAGCTTCTTATAAGAAAAATTACTATCAAAAGTTTATTTGAATAGCTTATATAAATTATTTATAAAACTCTTTATTGCTTCAATTAACTATTAAGTATCTCCTATGTAAATTTCAAGAATTAATAATTATCAAACAATTAGTTTATGTGTTTTAAATATTTTGATGAAATGATTTAGAACTTTCCCATTTCAAGTTATCTTTTAAATCATTGATATCATTTGATATTGAGACTAAATTCACCATTT
>QCNA01000039.1 GCA_003213375.1 Prochlorococcus sp. AG-424-A03
ACAATAGAGACTAATTACAAGTTAAATTAGTCTTAGTTCAACTAGATCAAATGAAAATATTTAAATGAGATTTAAAGCTGCTTTAAACTAAATAATCTATAAAAAAAGAGTAGAAATAATTTTTATTATGCATCCAAGCAAAGTAGTTAAAGATCCAAAAATCAACGATACTTATTACGATCAAGATGTTGATAAGCTTTATCAATATGTAAAAATTGGTGACTTTCCGCCAGAATGGGTAGTGAGAAATATAGATGAAGATGACGATTATTATTATGCTTCGATGGGATATTAGTTTTAATATCTATTATTAAATTCAATAAATTTGTCTCTTTAAAATTTTGTGTGAGGAATATTAAAGAGACAATCTAAATATAGATAAAAGGGTTTAAGGGAAAATTAACAAGAAAATAAGATTAAATGAAAAAGATAATAATTCAATGTAAATTAATTATGAAATTATTAGATCAAATAATTTTGATTATATAAAATAAAATTGTTGGAACTTTAAATGGCTATTAAAGATCATAAAAGTTTGCAAGACTCAAGAATTCTTCTTGTAGAGGATGATAAGAGTATTAGGCTTACTGTCAGTGAAACCTTAATCAGCGAAGGTTTCAAAGTATCAAGTTTCAAAGACGGTTTAAGTGCCTTAGATTTTATTAATAATGATATTAAAAAAGATGTTGACCTAATAATTCTAGATTTAATGTTGCCAGGACTAAATGGATTAGAGTTATGTAGAAAAATAAGAAATGATGAAGACTATACACCCATACTAATTTTGAGTGCTAAGGATAATGAATCAGACAGGGTTCTTGGATTAGAGGTTGGTGCAGATGATTATTTAACAAAACCTTTTGGTTTAAATGAATTAATTGCTAGATCTAGAGCATTAATAAGAAGATCTAAACGTAATAAAAAATATATAGAAAACTCAAAAACTGTTCTCGAGTTTAATCATATAAAAATGTTCTTGGAAGAATGTAGGGTAACTTCTTTTGAAAGAGAAATAACATTATCTCCAAAAGAATTTAAATTATTAGAGTTATTTATGAAAAATCCAAAAAGGGTTTGGTCAAGAGATTTAATACTTGAAAAAATATGGGAAATTGACTTTATTGGTGATACTAAAACTGTAGATGTTCATGTTAGGTGGCTCAGAGAGAAATTAGAAGAAGATCCCTCAGCTCCAAAGTTTCTTAAAACTGTAAGAGGTTTTGGATATAAGTTTGGATGAAAATGAAAACACTACAAGAAGTATTATTTTTTTTACATCAGAAGTGGAAAATAAAAGTCAAGCATTTTTCTCAATCAAAAGAAAAAAAATTTGAAGTTGATAAAAATAAGTATAAAAAAACTAATGATTTCCCATTTGATAAAATTAAACCTCAAGAAGTGTTGTCTTGGTTAGATTATTCATCGCAAGGGTGGATAATCTTATCATCTGATCTAACAATAAAATTTATCAATCAGAAAGCTTTATCTCTTATTAGGGTTATCAAATATAAAGATGTAATTGGAAAAGCAATTAATGATATTAATGAGCTTGAAATACTTAGTAATAAAATTCTATATTTAAGAAAAAAAGATTTCCCATTTAACCTTGATTTCATAATTGCGGGAGTACCCATTTCGGTAAATATTGTTAGAGGAAGGAAAAAGAATTATTTAATATTATTGGAAAGTAAATTATCAATTGAATCGATAAAAAAACGACAAAATCAATTAATTAATGATGTGTCTCATGAACTGAAAACTCCTCTTACATCACTTATCTTAATTGGGGAAAGACTTGAATCAGTAGTATCAAAAAAGGATAGGTATCTTGTTAAAAGACTTAAGAAAGAGTCAAAAAGATTAAGAAAAATGGCCGAAGAGACTTTAGAGCTTTCTAAGCTAGAAAGTAACGAAGACTTTAATAAAAACAAAAAAATATCTATTTCAGATTTGATTATGGAATCTTGGCAAACACTAAAACCACTTGCAGAAAAAAAAGATATAAAAATAAATTTATTTATTCCAACAAAATATTATATATCTGGGGATATTGAAAATTTAAAAAGAGCATTTATAAATATCTTAGATAATGCTATTCGTTATAATCCAAAAAATGAGGAGATACAAATTGAAATTTTTAAGAGAGATAGCTCTGTTGTTATAAGAGTTAGAGATAAAGGTATTGGATTAGAAGAAAATGAAAAAAATGACATTTTTTCTCGTTTTTATCGTGGGGATCCATCGAGGACTAAATTTAAGAAAAGTGGTAGTGGTTTAGGTCTTTCAATAACAAAAAAAATAATTAATAACAATAAAGGTTTTATAAAGGCTTTTAATCATAGGGATGGTGGAGCAATTATTGAAACTATCTTTCCGTGTCTTAATACAGATTTATAGGGAAAATTTAAAAAATATTAGGACATGATTTTTCTGCGATAAAGTTTTTTAAATTTAAAACCCCATCTCTTGTAAAAAGAATGCTTCCTTCTTTGGAGTCATCTGCCCAATAAGAATCTCTTTTACCAATAGCTAGCCAAAGCCTATCAGGTAATGTTGGCATGTACATACTCTCAAAAGCAGAGGTTCCAATGTCATTTTCTTCTTTCATATCTTTGCATGCTTCAATCATTAGTTCAGGACGATTTAAATAATACCTAACACCCTGCCAATAATATTTTGTTTCAGCTTTGACTGGGGCGATGAAGAATATAATAAATAGAAGGTATTTCATGAATGAATTTTATTTAATTATAAGAATTGCCAAAAAAAAACCACCTTTTACAAAAGGTGGCTTTTTTTTGTTTTACTAGATTTTTCCAATATTTAGGAAAAGAGTTTCTCCAGTTGATTTCTTTCCAGTCCCATCATTGTCAGTTGAAATCCATGCTTGCCCGTCGCTTGTTATTGCTAAACCTTCAACCTTCTCGAGGATAAAACCACCAGTAGATTTCATTACTGGTTTTAGATCAGTAACTAACTCTTTTTCAACTAAAGGATAAAGTCTTGGAGGAATATTAGATTGAAGACCTTCGAAAATAACATCATCTAAATCTATCTTATATATAGCTTTCAATTTTGCTTTCTTACCATAGAAACTATCTCTTTCGATTACATATAACGCCCCGTCATGGTAAGTTAATTCTGAAATTCCAACACCGCCTTTTTTGATCCTATCTAATTGATAATTTACGGCCCCCCACTGTTTAGTTTTTAAATTATAGGAAAGGATCTTAGTAGTATTGAAAGTATCATCACCCCAAGGCTTCTGTTGAGCAATATAAAGAATATCTCCGTTTCTTGTTATGCCTTCAAATCCAGGATTTTCAGCATAATTAAGATACGAGGCTGGCGGAGTTATCTTCTCTAAAATTTCACCATCTGAGCTTACATGGTATATAGCAGGAGGATGTTCATCTAGCTTTTTCTTGATTCCTTCAGTAGAAATGTAGAATCCACCATTACCATCAGTAGTAATACCCTCTTGATCCATAAATAATGCTGTTTTACCATCTAGCTTTATATCTATAGCTCTTTCTAATAGTGCTGGCGAAGATGAAGGATCAATAACATAAATTCTTGGCTGAGTTTTGAAAGTTCCATCATTTACAGCATAAATTTTACCGTCATCACCAGCTACCATTCCGCTTATCGCACCCCAAGATACAAATTCAAGACCATTTTCATTTGTTATGTGGGGGTAAGAAGCTGGTGCGTCTTGGAGTTGATAAATAGTTACATGAGAAGATAAACCTGGTTCTTTTTTGTTGTAGTCTTTTTCATTTGCTGAGGCAATTAATCCCCTCTCTGGAATTGCGACAAATCCCTCTGGTCCAATGCCTGATGGAAGTAATTGAGTAAGCAAAGGTTGATTTAGCTCTGTTATATCATAAACAGCTACTATTCCTGCTCTTTCTGCTCCTACGAATAAATATGGTGTTCCATCAATTTTAGAGAATGTAACTGACTCAGGTTCTACTCCTTTTTTACCTGCTCTCCCATCTTGGAAATGACCTATTTGTGCAATTGCTCTTTCTAGTCTATTTGCATCTTCATAAACTACTGTTCCATCTTTTTTAAAAATAGTCCAGGATCTTGAACCACCTCTTTTTGCTTGATTTGGATCAATATGCTTGTAATCGCCTTCATTTGCTGTTGCAAAATGATCATTATCAATCCATGTTAGACCGTCTGGCTCTCTTCTTACATTTTTTAGTTTTTTCTTAAATTTATGTGCTCCATCTTTCTTTGTATCCATTCCTGCCATCTGTTTAACAATACCAGCAGTAAAATGTGATATTACATTCCCATCTTTATCAATTACTGCAAGATGGTTGTTTTCTTGAAGAGAAACTACAGTCTCACCAAGATCATTAATAGCAACAAATTCGGGCTCGGGATCGCTAGGAGCTATTTCAGATAATCCTGTTAAATCTACTTTTTTTATTGAATTACATTGTATTTTTCCTCTTTTGTTTAACTTTACAAGAGAAACATAACCTGGAGGATTAATTTGTTTACCTTCCTCATCTAATTGAGGGATAAATCCATCTTTATATTCTTCATCCCTCTCATTTTCTATAGCGACAGCTAGAAAGGTACCGTCTGGTGAAACAAAGACACTATCAGGCTGCCCTCCTAAATCACATTCTTTTACTGCTTTTCTTGTTTCTAAATTATATTGAACTATTGCTCCTGAAGGATTTGTATAACTTTCAGATGTATTTGAACCTATATAAGCATTGTTTCCAAGTGCTGCAATTCCAGTTGGTTCTGCTTCAAGTTCAACAATTCCCAATGCTTTTGGCCTTGCAGGATCTGATATGTCAACTAGACCTACTACTCCTAAATCACTATCTGTATACATCAAAGTCTTACCATCTTCTGATGCTGTAACAACCTCTGAAGAAGTTTTGGTGGTAGATTTAGATCCTTTTGGTAAATTATCACTTACATTAAAAGAGGAAATTCTGTTGAAGTTTTTTTCATTTGCCCAATATTTTGTATTCCAATTTGCAAATCCGCTACTTGTAGAGGAGGCGACAATAGCAAGTAATGCTGAAAAACTTGCAGCAACTAGGGGTTTTTTCATTTAGTGCGTAAGAAAACACATTTTTATATTCCCTTTAAAAAGTTAAGAATAAAAAATAAAAATATTAAGGTTAGGTTAATTTAAACAAGATTTAAAATAAAAAAAGACCTGCTTATTGCAGGTCTTTAAAATTTTAAAGATTTTAAGTTAAATGAATAAACTTAGTAACTAAAACTAATAGTGGAAGCTACACCTGTTATGTCATCTGTTCCTGCCTTTTTTTCTTGAATGAATGCACCGACTGTCATGCCAATATTATCAGCTAAGTCAAAACCATAACTTGCTTCGTAAATTAGTAATTCAGTTTCAGCATCTTTAAAATAGCCATCAGTTCCAATACCGATGTTAACTTCTCCAATACCTACTTCAGGCAAGGTTACACCAGCCATCCATGAAGTTGATTCAGCACCAGAATCTGGGTTTTTAAATCCCATTCCAGCACTTACAGCCAATGCGTCAAAATCATAAGTACCATTTACACCCCAATATGCGTTATCAACATCGCTTGCATAAGCAAGTGATAACCCATAAGTGTCTGCTTCATAAGCT
>QCNA01000040.1 GCA_003213375.1 Prochlorococcus sp. AG-424-A03
TGGAATAAGGCTTTAAATGAAGTTAGTTTCAAGTTATATGAGAATGAGACTCTTGGAATAGTTGGTTCTTCAGGGAGTGGTAAAAGTACATTATGTAGGGCTTTAATTGGACTTCTTAAAGTAAGAGGCGGTGAAATCAAAATTTATGATAAAAATCGTGCATCGAAAAAAAATAAATCTTTTAAAAAGAACAATAAAGTGCAAATTATTTTTCAAGATCCTTTTTCAAGTTTGAATCCGAAAATGACAATTAAAAATATTTTGGAAGATATATTTTTTATTCAAAAAATTTCAGATAAAAGAAAAATCGAAAAAGAAATAAGATTAATGTTAAGAAATTTAAATCTTCCCTTAGATAATGATTTTTTTAATTCTTATCCTAACCAATTATCTGGTGGTCAATTGCAAAGAATTTCATTGGCCAGGGCGCTATTGTTGAAGCCAAAAATTTTAATTTGTGATGAGATCGTAAATATGTTGGATGCTTCAGTAAAAATAGAGATTCTTGAATTGCTAAGAGTCTTTCAAGAAAAAATGAATTTAACGATTGTTTTTATTACTCATGATTTAGGCATTGCTAAAAGATTTTGTAATAGGTTGCTAGTTATGAATCATGGAAAGATAGTTGATGAAGGAGAAAGTTCTACAATATTCACTAAAACTCAAAACCCGTATACAAAATCGCTTCTAAATTCCTCTTTAAATATCATTTAACTTTAAGAACACTTAGTAATTTTTGAAAATCTAATGGTAATTCTGATTCAAATATCATTTCTTTACCATTTATTGGATGTATAAGTCCAAGCTTCATGGCGTGTAAAGCTTGGCCATCTAATTTACAGGGTAGTTTTTTACATCTTCCATATAATGGATCACCCACAATCGGATGATTAATGTGAGCGCAATGAACTCTTATTTGATGCGTTCGCCCCGTATCTAGTTTGAAACTCATTAATGAGTAATTGCCAAATCTTTCTTCTAATTTCCAATAAGTACAGGCATACCTTCCTGAAGTTTCTTCAACTACTTTATATTTCAATCTATTTAATTTATCTCTGCCTATGTGTCCCACTATTTGGCCTTCTTCAGAATTAGGTGCTCCATGAATTACTGCAATATATTCGCGTGATGCTATTTTTTCTTTAATTTGTTTCTGGAGATTTACTAATGCCTCTTGGCTTTTTGCAACCACCATACATCCGGAGGTATCTTTATCTAATCTGTGAACAATCCCAGGTCTTAATTTCCCATTAATTCCAGGCAGATCTTTACAGTGAAAAAGTAATCCATTCACTAAAGTTCCAGATTTGTGTCCAGGGGCTGGATGAACTATTAGACCTGATTGTTTATTGATGACTATTATGTGCTCGTCTTCAAAAAGGATATTTAAATCCATTTTTTCAGGTTTCAAATAAATAAGAGGTTCTGGAGGAGGCATCCATATTTGGACATTGTCGCCATTTTTTAATGGGGTCTTTGCTTTTGCGGTCTTATAGTTTACAAGTACTAAACCTGAATTTATAAAATGTTGAATTCTTGCTCTACTTTGTTCTGGCCTTTTACTTACCAGCCATCTGTCTAGCCTCATAGGCAGAGGTTGCTCATAAATAATTTCTATAAGCTCACCTTCTCCAATGCCGAAAGAATTTTGATTATTTAATTCCATAGTGGGACTTCTAAAGCAATTTTACCCAGCATTTGATTTCTATAATCTTCCAATAACTTATGAGACATTCTCCTTTTATCACCTGAGGTATGTTTTGAAGCTGCTTCGTTGATCCAAGCAGAAGGACTCTTAAAGCCTTTGGTAATTTCAACACCATATCTGTTAGATATTTGTTTAACTGAGATATTCGCATTCTTATCTTTTTTGAGAGTGGATATAATTTTTATAAACCCAATTGCGACACTCTCTATGTCATAAGCAGCTTCACCAATATCGTCACACAGTGCAAGATTAAGTGCTGATTTTTGATCTTCTAAATTTGGAGGTATAACACCAGGAGCATCTAGCAGATCTATACCACTTTCTAATTTTATCCATCTTAAATTACGAGTCACGCCTGCTTTCCTAGCGCTATCTACAACTCTTTTTTTTGCAATTCTATTAATTAATGCTGACTTTCCTACGTTTGGAAAACCAAGTGTAAGAGCTCTAATTGGCCTAATTCGCATTCCTCTAGAGAGTCTTCTATCGTCGATTGACGACCTAGAATCTTTGGCTGACTTACAAATTTCTTTAATCCCTATTCCTCTTTTAGCATCACACCAAAGAGGATATTGATCTTTATCATTAAACCATTTGTTCCAACTATTGATTGTATTAGGGGAGATCATGTCTGATCTGTTAATAACAAGAATATGTTTTTTATTATTTATCCATTTATTTAAGTGTGGATGTCCTGTTGACAAAGGAATTCGGGCATCTCTAACTTCTATGACTAAATCTACTTTATTGATAACTTCAGATAATTTCTTTTCTGCTTTTGCGATATGGCCTGGGTACCATTGGATTTTGGGTATGTCCACTTCAATAAATCAAATAAAATTTTGTATTCCTTTTAGTTTTTATAAGTTTCAAAAGTATTTACTTCTAAAGTTTAGTATAAATTTAATGACTAAAAAATTTTTATAATAGTTAATTTTTAAAATTTATTAAGGCATAGGTAACAGTAACTACTTTTTAACCCAATAAGCCCAAATTAACGTTAGGGTCTTTGGATTATAAATATAGCTTGTTTAATGTCAAAATTATCTCTTTCCAATCTAGATAAGACACATTTAGAAGGAAAAAAAGTTCTTGTAAGAGTAGATTTTAATGTTCCATTAAATGAAGATGGTCAAATAACCGACGATACGCGTATTCGTGCAGCTATCCCAACTATTGAATATCTTATTAATCATTCCGCAAAAGTTATTTTAGCTGCTCATTTTGGTAGACCAAAGGGTCAGGTAAATGAAAAAATGAGGTTAACTCCAGTAGCAGCAAGATTAAGTGAATTGTTGGGGCAAAATGTTGCTCTTACAAACAGTTGTATTGGTGATGAAGCAGTTGCACAATCAAATAGCTTATCTAATGGAGATGTTCTTTTACTTGAAAATGTTCGTTTTTTTGGTGAAGAGGAAAAGAACGACCTAGAGTTTGCTAAAAAATTAGCATCACATGCGGATATGTATGTAAATGATGCTTTCGGTGCCGCTCATAGAGCGCATGCTTCAACTCAGGGTGTTACAAATTATTTAAGTCCCTCAGTAGCTGGATTTCTTTTAGAAAAAGAATTGAAATACCTACAAGGAGCTGTAGATTCCCCAAATCGTCCATTGGCAGCAATAGTTGGAGGATCAAAGGTTAGTAGCAAAATAGGAGTACTTGATTCTTTACTAGATAAGTGTGACAAAATCATGATTGGTGGAGGTATGATTTTTACTTTTTATAAAGCTAGAGGTTTAGATGTCGGAAAGAGCCTTGTAGAAGAAGATAAACTCGATCTTGCTAAAGATTTAGAAGCAAAAGCAAAAGCAAAAGGAGTAGAATTGCTATTACCCACTGATGTTGTTTTGGCTGATGAATTTTCTCCTGACGCCAATAGTAAAATATCTCAAATTTATGCAATTAATGGGAATTGGATGGGTCTAGATATTGGTCCAGATTCCATTAAAGTTTTTCAGAATGCTCTTGCAGAATGTAAGACAATTATTTGGAATGGTCCAATGGGAGTTTTTGAATTTGATAAATTTGCAAACGGTACAAATGCAATAGCTACGACTCTTGCGGATTTAAGTGCTTTTTCTGAAGTTTGTACAATAATTGGTGGTGGAGATTCAGTTGCAGCAGTTGAAAAAGCAGGATTAGCTGAGAAAATGTCTCATATATCTACTGGAGGTGGGGCTAGTTTGGAACTTTTAGAAGGTAAAACTTTACCAGGTGTGGCTGCGTTAAACGAAGATTAGGCTATATCTTATCGACAATATCAATGCTCTTTGTGAAAGTAATCATTCGATTGTGGGTGATCCATTATATGGAAGATGTAAAAAACTACCCTGTAAATTAGATGGCCAAGCTTTACACGCCATGAAGCTTGGACTTATACATCCAATAAATGGTAAAGAAATGATATTTGAATCAGAATTACCATTAGATTTTCAAAAATTACTAAGTGTTCTTAAAGTTAAATGATATTTAAAGAGGAATTTAGAAGCGATTTTGTATACGGGTTTTGAGTTTTAGTGAATATTGTAGAACTTTCTCCTTCATCAACTATCTTTCCATGATTCATAACTAGCAACCTATTACAAAATCTTTTAGCAATGCCTAAATCATGAGTAATAAAAACAATCGTTAAATTCATTTTTTCTTGAAAGACTCTTAGCAATTCAAGAATCTCTATTTTTACTGAAGCATCCAACATATTTACGATCTCATCACAAATTAAAATTTTTGGCTTCAACAATAGCGCCCTGGCCAATGAAATTCTTTGCAATTGACCACCAGATAATTGGTTAGGATAAGAATTAAAAAAATCATTATCTAAGGGAAGATTTAAATTTCTTAACATTAATCTTATTTCTTTTTCGATTTTTCTTTTATCTGAAATTTTTTGAATAAAAAATATATCTTCCAAAATATTTTTAATTGTCATTTTCGGATTCAAACTTGAAAAAGGATCTTGAAAAATAATTTGCACTTTATTGTTCTTTTTAAAAGATTTATTTTTTTTCGATGCACGATTTTTATCATAAATTTTGATTTCACCGCCTCTTACTTTAAGAAGTCCAATTAAAGCCCTACATAATGTACTTTTACCACTCCCTGAAGAACCAACTATTCCAAGAGTCTCATTCTCATATAACTTGAAACTAACTTCATTTAAAGCCTTATTCCA
>QCNA01000041.1 GCA_003213375.1 Prochlorococcus sp. AG-424-A03
TCGGGCAATAAAGGTATTAATAACAATCCTATTATTCGGGTACTTTCTAAAACGTTATAAATAATTTGTTTTACTAGAGGTAAATTATCTTTTTCCTTTATTAGCAGCCATGGCTGATTATCATTCAAATACAAATTTGTATTAATTGCTAGGCCAAGTACTTCATTAGCTGCTAAATCTAATTTGTAGTTATCAAAGTTATAAATATAGTTTTCAACTGCAATTTTGGCAAAATTCTCTAATTTATTTTCACTTAAAATTTTTTCATTATTTGGAACTTTATTATCAAACCATTTTCTAGACATAGATGATGTTCTATTTAATAAATTGCCAATTGTATTAGCTAAGTCATTATTGATGATGTCAACAAATCTTTTATCTTGAAAATCTCCATCATTTCCTAGTGATATGTCTTTAATGAGGTACCACCTCACAGGATCATTACCATATTTTGTAAGCAATAAATCAGGGTCGAGTACATTTCCTAAGCTTTTTCCCATTTTTTGCCCCTCTCTTGTAAGAAATCCGTGCCCAAAAACCTTTTTAGGAACTTTCATTTTGGCAGAAATGAGCATTGCAGGCCAATATACAGCATGGAATCTCAGAATATCTTTACCAATTAAATGAACATCAGCTGGCCATCCTTCATTAATTGATTTTTCCAATGAATGTTCTGTCGCATCAGAACTAATGGCACTTACATATCCAAGCAAAGCATCAAACCATACATAAAAGGTATGGTTATCGTAACCAGGGACTGGAATTCCCCATGTAACATTTGTTCTTGAAATTGAAAAATCCTTTAAACCTCTAGAAACAAAATTTATAATTTCATTCTTTCTTTCTATTGGCTCTATAAAAGAAGGCTCGTTGATTATTTTTTCGATTTCTTTTTGATATTTTGAAAGCCTAAAAAAGAGATTCTCTTCATTTTTCCATTCTAGATTTTTTTGATGTATTGGACACTTGTAGCTTGAAGAGTTTTCTGGATTATCTTTAAATTCTTCACAACCGACACAATACCAACCTTTTTGAACTCCCATATAGATATCATCAGAGGCTTTTACTCTTTCATAAAATTCATTAACAACAAATTCATGATTTTTTGAGCTTGTTCTTATAAATTTGTCAAATGATATATTCCAATCTTTCCAATTATTATTAAAGACTTCTGAGATTTCATCACAATGTGATTTTGGTTCAACACCCTTTTCATTAGCTGTTCTTTGTATTTTTAAACCATGTTCATCAACACCAGTGATAAAAATAACATCTTCACCTGATAACCTTTTATACCTAGCTATTGAGTCACAAATTATTGTTGTATATACACTTCCTAAATGAGGTTTATCATTAACATAGTATAAAGGTGTAGTAATGACAAAAGTCATATAGCTTTTTTATTAATACTAACAGATATTTTTTAAACTAATAACAACCCATCATATTTATTATCTTATTAATAAATAAATTCTAAAAGATTACTATCATTTATAATATATTTAACTTTATATATTTTATTACTATATATTTCTATTGATACAAAAAGAGTAATAAGTATTTCTAGTGAATAATCTGGAAAATAAACCAAAGCAATATTTTTTTTATGATTAATCCACTTAACGAATATTATTTTATAAAACGATTTTTTTTCATTCTTAAAAAATAATTTTAAATACTTAAATTTATCATTTTTAAATATATTATTATTCTCTGATTGTCTATTTTTTGAATAATCAATTATCTTAGAGACTGAATCCTTACTTAGCACTTCGTAATTATTAATTTTGTTATAGACTTGCCTTTGTATAATTAAATCAAGATATCTTCTTAATGGTGATGTACATTGTACATACATTTTAAGGCCTAATGATTCATGGATTCCTGGCTTAGTAGTAATGTAACTTCTTCCCATATATTGTTTTAATATTATATATTTAATATCACTTTCATTGTATCTATTGAGAATTTCAGATGGATTACAGTTTATTTTTTGAATCCTAAATGCAGCTGCTAAATCATATTTATCTATAAATAAACTTGTTACATAACCCATTAATATCATTGATTCTGCAACTATAATTTGTGATATTGTTTTCTCTAATTTAGTTAGTATAATTTTATCCTCATGTAGTTTAATTTTATTATTAGGACTTTCAAAAATAATTGCTCCTTGTTTCTTCCTGAATGTAATACTTTTTTCTAATAATTTTTTAATCTCAATTAATTCTGTTTCTTCTTTGGGTTCTATTTCTATTATTTCATTTGCATCTTCATATGTTAATTGATATTTTGGTTTTATTATTGCTTCAGTTATTTCATATTTATTTATTGATCCATCTTCATTGAATTCTATTGCTGCACTAATAGTTTCTGAAACTTTATTTTGAGCTAGATTTGCCTTTTCAAGAATATCCTTAGGAAGCATTGGGACATATTGATCAATTAAATATAAACTGCTATTTCTCTTTCTTGCATTTAAATCAACATTAGAGTCATGTAAAAAGAGTTTGCACGGATTACTAATATGTATCCATAATTTTTTTTTATTTCCTTCTTTTATTTCTAATGAAATAGCGTCATCAACCTCATGTGGATCATCAGAATCAATAATATATGTCTTTAAATCAGTTAAATCTTTCAAATATTTGAAATATCAATTATATTGCCAACTATATTCAATATGAAATTAACCCTCAGGATTTACGAAGGGTAAAAGAGCTACAATTCTGGCTCTCTTAACAGCTAATGTGAGATCTCTTTGTTGCTTAGAGGTTAAACCTGTCATTCTTCTTGGAAGGATTTTGCCCCTCTCAGTTATGAATTTTTTTAGTAGTTCTACATCCTTATAGTCAATAGGATCTCCTGGTTTGATAGGTGATAATTGTTTTTTAAAAATTGAATTAGGCATGATTTAATTTGATTTGATTACTTAATTTCCTTGTGAATTGTCATTCTGTTTAAATGAGGATTAAACTTTTTTAGTTCTAATCTTTCGGTTGTATTTCTACGATTCTTTTCAGTAGTATATCTTGAGACACCATTAGATCTCTTAGGATCTGTGCTTGTCCTAGCTTCAGTACATTCCAGGGTCACTACAACTCTTGTCCCTTTTTTGGCCATTTTAATTAATACTTTATTGTATAATTTTCTATTGTACATCTTCAACAAACTTTTTTGAAGATTTACTCATTTCTTTTATCATCATTGATTAAAAAATATATATGAAAGTTTCTCAAAATTGGTTGAAAAATTTAGTAGAAATTACTTCTACTCCTGAAGATCTCTCTGAGAAATTGTCTATTGGTGGATTTGAGGTTGAATCATTAGAAGATTGTTCAAAAAATGTAAATGGTGTTGTTTTAGGTAAGGTATTATCTGTTGTAAAACACGAAGGATCTGATAAACTTTCAATTTGCAAAGTCGATATTGGTAATTCGAAGAATTTACAAATTATCTGTGGTGCGCGCAATATTAAACCAAATATTTATGTTTATGTTGCTACTGTTGGCGCGAAATTAAATGCAGTTGATTTAACTATTAAAAGAAGTGAAATTAGAGGTGTTATGAGTGAAGGAATGATATGTTCACTGCAGGAATTGGGTTTAGAGGACTCTAGCGAAGGGATAGAGATCATTGATGAATGTTTGGCCCTAAAACATGAATTGGGCACTCCAGGCTCTGACTTGCTTCAATTAAATGATTTTATATATGATTTAGCCATTACAGCTAATAGGCCTGATGGAATGTCTGTTATTGGTATAGCCCGTGAAATTTCTGCCCTTTTAGAATCCACCTTAAAATTTCCAGAATTAAACAATAAATACAATATTCATTTACTTAAGGGAATTAATCTTTGTCCAGAGGCTATAGAATCTAATTGCATTTATACAATAAGCTGCATTGATGGAGTAAATGGTGAGAAATTATCGCCAAATTGGCTTAAAGACCGTATAGAAAAATCAGGTATAAAATCTATTAATCTCCTAGTTGATTTGACAAATTATATTCTTTTAGAACAAGGTCAACCTTTGCATGCGTTTGATAAAGATAAACTGTCAAACTTAATTGGTAAGGAAGTTTCTCCAGAAGATTTCTCTGTAAGAAAAGGCAAGGATAACGAAAGCCTTATTTGCTTAGATGGTAATGAATATGACTTAAATGACAATATCACAGTTATTACTTGTTGTGATAAACCGGTAGCTATTGCAGGGGTTATAGGCGGTTTAGAGACTTCTGTAAGTAATACTACCTCATCTATTTACCTTGAAGGAGCAGTTTTTAATCCAGTTACTATAAGAAAATCTTCAAAGGCGGTTGGCATAAGAACAGAATCCAGCAGCAGGTATGAAAAAGGGATTTCATCAAAAAATACAATAAGTGCAGTAACAAGGGCAATTAATCTTTTAGAAGAATATTTTTCTGTTAATTCACCAATCATAAATACTTCAAATTTAATAAGTAATCAGGATATATTTATTAAACTACGGAGAAATCGAATACATAAAATTCTTGGTCCATTAATAATTAACGATCAATTTGAAAAAAGAAATTTATCTGATAAGGAAATAGTCGATAAATTAACACTCATAGGTTGTAATTTAAAGAGTAAAGAATATGGCTGGGA
>QCNA01000042.1 GCA_003213375.1 Prochlorococcus sp. AG-424-A03
ATTGGCGATACATTTTCAGTAGGGTTTGCAGCATCAATAGCATTAGTGGGGTCAACGTTTGTTGACCAAATTAGGCCC
Organism: Prochlorococcus sp. AG-424-A03; assembly: GCA_003213375.1. Lineage (GTDB taxonomy): Bacteria > Cyanobacteriota > Cyanobacteriia > PCC-6307 > Cyanobiaceae > Prochlorococcus_A. The sequence goes on from QCNA01000042.1 coordinate 79, forward strand.
CCCAGCAGGACACTAATGGCTACAATGAAACCTCTAAAAATCATAGGTTCTCTACTTTCGAACTTTGCTCCAATCATAGAAATTATAAAGATAGAAAACGATAAAATTGCTGAAAGTATACAAAAAAAGCAATATGCTTGAATCTTAAAAAACATTATATTTATCAATAAAAAGCTAAATGTTGATGACGCACAAGAAATTAGAAATACTAACCACCAGAAAAACTTATTTAGTTTTTCTTTTGGGGAAATTAAATTAAGCGAGAGTATTATTGTGATAACTAATATTGATAAATATGTTATAAATCCAGCTAATGAGAGAGGTATATTAACTTGATTATTTTTATATAAAGTACCCCAAGGACTACTTAAAACTGTTTCACAACCATTTTTTATCCCTGGGCATGAAAGCGAAGTAAATAATCCCCAGTTTTTTAAAGTAATCGAACCTGTATCAACTATGCCTATAGTGCTAAGAATTGCGATTATGATTTTTGGCCATTTCAAATCTTTTTTATTTATTCTGTTTAAAGTCTTAAGGGCCATACAAAAAGAAAGTTTGTTATTTACATTATCTATCCTAATATTATCTTGGCATGAGAGTTACATACGAAATGCTGTTTAAATCTTTTAATTCTTATTTTTCAAGTTGTGAAACAAAATAGTCTCAATGTAAAAGAAAAAAAACTATCTAAAATTGCATTTAGTCATGTTGGTTGTGAGAAAAATCTTGTTGATACTGAGCATATGCAAGGCTTATTAGATAAAGAGGGTTATGAAGTTGACAGCAATATAAATGATGCAAATGTTGTTGTTGTAAATACTTGTAGTTTTATTGAAACAGCTAGAGAAGAATCTATTAGAAAAATTCTAGAATATACAAATCAAGGAAAGGAAGTAATAGTTGCAGGCTGTATGGCTCAGCATTTTAAAGATGAGCTAATAAAAGAAATCCCTGAAATAAAAGGTTTGGTTGGCACAGGAGATTATCAAAAGATAGCCCAGGTTTTAGACAGAGTAGAAAGAGGGGAAATCGTTAATGAAGTTTCAAAAATACCTGAATTTATTGCAGATGAGGAAATTCCTCGTTTTGTAGATAAAAATAAATTTGTTGCTTATCTTCGCATTGCTGAAGGCTGCAACTATAAATGTGCTTTTTGTATTATTCCTAAGTTGAGAGGCCCTCAAAGAAGTAGAACAATAGAATCTATAGTTTCAGAAGCTAAAAGTCTTGCAAAAAAGGGTATTCAAGAAATCGTATTAATTAGTCAAATAACAACTAATTATGGTCAAGATATTTATGGAAAACCATCATTAGCCAAACTTTTGAATGAGCTTTCTAAAGTTCCAATTCCTTGGATAAGGATACATTATGCTTATCCAACAGGTTTAACTGATGAAGTTATTAGAGCTTTCAAAGATTCAAAGAATATAGTGCCTTACTTTGATTTGCCACTTCAACATAGTCATCCAGATGTGTTGAAGAGTATGAATAGACCTTGGCAAGCTTCTTTGAATGAATCAATTTTGGAGAAAATTAGAGAAGAAATTCCATCTGCTGTTTTAAGAACTAGTCTCATTGTTGGTTTCCCAGGAGAAAAAAAAGAACATTTTGAACATCTTCTCGAATTTTTGGATAGGCACAAATTTGATCATGTGGGAGTGTTTATTTTTTCTCCTGAAGAAGGAACTGCAGCTTTTCATTTGCCAAATAAAGTATCTCCAGAGGTTGCAGAGGCAAGAAAAGATAACGTTATTTCATTTCAACAAAATATCTCTAAAGATAGAAATCAGAAATATGTTGGTTCAAAAATGAAGATTTTGGTAGAAAAAATATCAGACAATAACGAATTAATAGGTCGGTCTTACAATTTTGCTCCTGAAATTGACGGAACTGTAATTTTATCTGTTAAAGATAAAATTGATTTGAAAAATTATATTGGTAAATTTGTTGAATCAAATATTTCTTTTGCGGATGAATATGATTTGTATGGAGAGACTATTAAAATTCTGTAGTTTTTTAAATTAATTTAACTGCTCTTAAGAGCTTATCTAATGCGAAAGCAGCTCCAAAACCGAAACCAATAAATGCAAAATAGAAAATGATGTTCATTAATTTTTTTATTTTTATTTAATTTAACATCAGATTAAAAGATTAGATTTTTTCGTTTAATTTCTTAATCTTGAATGTAGGGTAATTTTTTGTATAAACATTCTTCTGCTTTTTGTAGTTCCCTACCTAAATATAGAGCATGGTCGAATCTGGTTATTAAGTCATTTCTTTCTTCTGTGATCAATATTCCAAGTTGTTTCGCACTAATACCTTTAAAAACTTCATTACTAACTCGTTTATTTTGAGAGTCGCATTTGATTGGTTCATTTGTTTCCGGGTCAAGCGCATAGCCTTCCTCATCGATGTTATTTAAAAAGTGCTCTAAAATTATTTTATTTTCTTTTAAATCAACTTTTATAATAAAATAACCATTTGGATCTAAGTCTATATATCGGTTGGATAGATTATTATCAATCTTTATTTTATCATCTAAACTTTTACTAGAATCCATCCTTAGAAGTTAATAAAAACTATATTACTAATATAATCTTTCTTGAAGCCAAATAATTTTTTATTTAAAGGGTATAGAATTATTCTCAAATTCAATTTCCGTTTCGGTTTGTTTATTAACTTCATTTAGCCAAGGATAAATAATATTTTCCATATTCTTGTCAAACCACTTATGCAAGCTAATGGAGCTTTTTGCAAAAAACCCCCTTCGCCTTTTATGTTTACCACCTGCTCCAGGATCAAAAAAATGGATATTATTTTTTATTGCCCATTCAATTGGCTGGTAGTAACATAATTCAAAATGTAAATTAGATACGTCCTCTTGACTACCCCAATATCTACCCCATAAGTTTTTTTTATTTTTAACGCACATCGACATAGCAAAAATATCATTTGAATCATTTTTTGATGCGCTAAAAAGTAAAAGATTTTTTTTATTATCAACAATTTTTTCGAAAAATGTAGATGTTAGATATTTACTTCCCCAAACTCCCCACCTAGAGCAATGCTCTTCATAAAAATTATGCATTTTTTTGAGGATTTCTTGGTTGATATCATCTTTATTAAAAATTCCTATTTTAATATCTTGTTTAGAAATTGATTTCCTCTCTTTTTTGATATTTTTTCTCTGATTAGAGTTAAATCTAGAAAGAAAATCATCAAAACTTTTTTCTCCATTACTCCTCCATTCACTGCTGGAATTTATCCATTCATAGTATCCCAAAGATTTAAGATGGTTGCCCCAGCTTTCATCAATATATAAAAAATTACAACTTAAAATTTTGTTTGTAATCGCAAAGCTTTCGATATTGTTTATGAGTAAATTTGTAATTTCTTTTTTATCTTTATTTTTTTTATAAAGAAATTGATATCCATTTACAGGACTATAAGGACTCATTCCAATTAATTTAGGGTAATAATTTAAATTCAGCTCTTGAGCCAATCGTGCAAATGATTGATCAAAAATGAATTCTCCATAGCTATGACTTTTTAAAAAAAGTGGAGCAATTCCTAATATTTCTTCATTTTTATAAGCAACAAAATATAGAGGCTGCCAACCAGTTTCTCTTGAAACACTTTTTGATATTTCAAGGTTTTTAAGCCAAGTCCATTCATAAAATGGATTATTTATTTCATTTGCTAATTCATTCCATATCTCCTTGGAGATTTCCTTAATTGACAATTTGACTTCAACTTTATGTATTTTTTGGTTCATTTATTCATTGAATCTATTTCAAATTTTTTTGTAATGAACATGGATTTCATTATTCATTAAATTTTTAATTGATTTTATTTCCCATAGTCTTTTGAGATTAAAAATCTCATTTGTTTGTTCTGGAGGGATCCATGTATATCTACCTCCAATAATTCGTGGAATTATTGTAATTTTTATATCTGTTATTAGATCCTCTTTTATAAATGCATTTATAAGTTTTGCACCACCTAAAAGAGCTAGATTATTTATTCCTTGTTTTTTTAGTGAAATTAAAGTTTTCCCCCATGAATCTTCGAAAAAGAGTTGTTTCTCGAAGTTATTATTCGACGAATTAGCAACTTTACTTGAGCTTATTAGCCATCTTCTAATTGGTTGACGAAAGTATTTCCAATTACTGTTAAAGTTTTTGCTATTTGAAGCAACTATAGAAATTGGTTGGCTTTTTGATATATTTACTTCGTCATTATCATTGAGATTTTTAATTAAGTAAGTCGATTGATGAGCTATTAAAGTACCTAAACCAAAAATGGTGGCATCAACCATTGATAAGTTTTGATTTAACATTTTTTTATCTTCTTCACTGCCAAGATGCGATTCTCCACCTTTAGGAAATGCAATTCTCCCATCAAGACTAGATGCTATAACAATTATTACTCTTGGGATACTCAAGTTTGTGTGACTAAACTATTTTCAAATTTCAACTTC
>QCNA01000043.1 GCA_003213375.1 Prochlorococcus sp. AG-424-A03
TTGCCACTAGATCGGGTGGTCTTAACATCGGCATATTATCTGAAGTCTTCAAGTAGGAGACTGGCGCAATCAACTTAACCTTATCGTTGATCTCAAATTTCATTTATAAATTAGATACATTGAAGAGTAGTATAAGCATAAAGTTAGATAAAATATCAACGAAATGCACTGATTCATTCTAGAATCTTAGAATTGACTTTTACAAATTAATGAATCAGAAATTAAAAACATTAATTTTATGGGCTTTACCTATACTTCTAGTGATAGCACTTTCCTACCAATTTTTATCTTCAAGCAATGTTGATTCACTTAAATCTAATGGGACTACAGTTGCGCCAAGAAACGCAGCGGTAGCTAGAGTTAGTTATGGCAGATTCTTAGATTACATTAATTCAGGAAGGGTTACATCTGTTGATATTTTTGAGGGAGGCAGAAATGCAGTTATAGAGACAATAGATTCGGATTTGGACAATAAAGTTCAAAAATTGCGTGTAGATCTTCCCGGCTTAACACCAGAACTTATAAATATTTTAAAAAATGAGGGAATCAGTTTTGATGTTCATCCAGTAAAAACAGCTCCTCCTGCATTAGGAATTTTAGGTAATTTACTCTTCCCAGCTATCTTAATTGGAGGTTTAATTTTGTTAGCGAGGAGGTCAAATGGTATGCCTGGAGGTCCAGGTCAAGCAATGCAGTTTGGGAAAACAAAGGCAAGATTTGCAATGGAAGCTGAAACAGGAGTTGTATTCGATGATGTTGCAGGAGTTAATGAAGCTAAACAGGATTTGCAAGAAGTTGTCACTTTTCTGAAAAAACCAGAAAAATTTACTTCTGTAGGAGCAAGGATTCCCAAAGGGGTCCTATTGGTAGGACCACCTGGCACTGGTAAAACCCTTTTAGCTAAAGCAATCGCAGGTGAAGCTGGTGTGCCATTTTTCTCATTATCAGGTTCTGAATTTGTTGAAATGTTTGTAGGTGTTGGTGCTAGTAGGGTAAGAGACCTTTTCAAAAGAGCTAAAGAGAATAGTCCTTGTTTAATTTTTATTGATGAAATTGATGCTGTCGGAAGGCAAAGAGGTGCAGGTATTGGTGGAGGTAATGATGAGAGAGAACAAACTCTCAATCAATTACTTACTGAAATGGATGGCTTCGAAGGTAATAGTGGCATAATAATAATTGCAGCCACAAACAGGCCTGATGTTCTAGATTCAGCGTTAATGAGACCAGGCAGGTTTGATAGGCAGGTAACTGTAGATGCACCTGATATAAAGGGCAGACTATCGATACTGGAAGTTCATGCTAGGAATAAGAAACTTCAAGAGGATTTAACTCTTGAAAGCATCGCGAGAAGAACACCAGGGTTTACTGGAGCAGATTTAGCAAATTTATTAAATGAGGCTGCTATATTAACCGCCAGGAGGAGAAAAGACTCTATAAGCATTTCAGAAATCGATGACTCTGTAGATAGGATTGTCGCAGGAATGGAAGGTTCTCCCTTAACAGATGGTAGAAGCAAGAGATTAATTGCTTATCATGAAGTTGGCCATGCTCTCATAGGTTCACTTGTTAAAGCTCATGATCCTGTTCAAAAAGTGACAGTCATTCCAAGGGGTCAAGCTAAAGGATTAACTTGGTTTACCCCAGACGATGAACAAACCCTTGTTAGCAGAGCGCAATTAAAAGCGAGGATAATGGGTGCTTTAGGAGGAAGAGCTGCTGAAGATGTAGTTTTTGGAGAAGGTGAGATTACAACAGGAGCGGGAGGTGATTTCCAACAAGTTGCTTCAATGGCCCGCCAAATGGTTACTAGATTTGGAATGAGTAATTTAGGTCCGATAGCTTTAGAAAGTGGTAATCAAGAAGTTTTTGTTGGTAGAGATTTAATGACTAGAAGTGAAGTTTCTGATTCAATTTCTAAACAAATAGATGAAAGTGTAAGAGTAATGGTCAAGGAATGTTACAAAGAAACCTACGATATAGTAAGCAAAAATAGAGAAGCCATGGATAAGATAGTCGACCTATTGATCGAAAAAGAAACATTAGATGGTGATGAATTCGTAAGTATTCTCTCCAAATTTACTAATATCCCTGAGAAAGAGAGAACACCTCAATTATTAAGCTAGATTTAAATAGGTTTCTTACTTAAAACTAGATCAATTAAACCGTACTCAAAAGCTTCGTTTGGGGACATATAAAAATCTCTATCAGTATCTTCTTTGATAGTGTCATAATCCTTTCCAGTTCTTTCGGACAATTCAGTATTAAGTCGCTCTTTTAAGAACAAAATTTCATCAGCTTGAATCCTTATATCACTCGCTTGTCCTCTAGCACCTCCAAGTGGTTGATGAATCATTATTCTTGAATGTCTAAGGCTACTTCTTTTACCTTTAGTGCCTGCTGCAAGCAAAAATGCACCCATACTAGCTGCTAAGCCTACACATACTGTATGAATGTCAGGCTTAACATGTTGCATTGTGTCGAAGATCCCCAATCCATCGTATACCGATCCTCCTGGTGAATTTATATACATATAAATGTCCCTATCTGGATCCTCTGCTTCGAGGAACAATAATTGAGCGACAATTCTATTAGCGGTTTCACTAGTAACTTGTTCTCCCAAAAAGATTATTCTCTCTCTTAACAGTCTCGAATAAATATCAAAGACTCTTTCACTACCGCCAGATTCTTCTAATACTAAAGGGATCATAATAATATTTATCTGTTTATTAGATATTAACGATATTGAGTCAACATACGCTAACCTTATTAAGGTTTACATATAAAAAATTGAAAGAAAAATTGACTGTTTCAGATAGCAAAAAGTTATTTCATGAAAAATTCCCTTATGTCATTCCCGGTTTATATAAAAGAATAGTTGATGAAATGCTTGTCGAACTTAATCTTCTAAACCATCAAAATGATTTTACGCAAGATTTTCTCTTTTGCGTCGGTCTCACCGAAACATTCAAAGAATTAATGAAAGGATACAAACCTGAGAAACATTTAGACCTTCTTTTTGAATCGTTATGCGGTTCTACAAATTTTGAAGCAAAGGAAATTAATGAAATATCTCAAAAATCGCAAAAGGAATTCAAGGATAAAACACCTAAAGATATTTTGAAATTATTAATAGAAAAAAGCAATTCTAAACTTTATCCATCAAGGATTTTGAACTTAGGGATTTATATTTTAATTTCAAACGCCCAAGATAATAAAGAGAAAGATGAATCAAAGACAAATAAGATGATTTCTGATATTTTTGAAAAATTAAACTTATCTGCTAATAAAGCAGAAAAAGATATTGGAATATATAAAAGCAGTATATCAAAAATGGAACAAGCAAAAGAATTAATTGAAGAGCTCAGGATTAAGGATAAGAAAAAAGACCAAAAATAATATTTATTTTTTTAATCTTTTTTTATCTTTCCAAGAGATAAAGGATATATAAATTACACCAAATGTTATGAATATGAGTAAAACGAACGATGCTAGGATAAGAAATTTACTTAAATAGACTTCAAAAGTTAAAAATGAAATCATATATCAATGGAACCATCCCCATTTCTTCCCCAAACAACCATGGCAATTGAAAAAGTAAAAATAGCCGCCAATGCTGCCCAACCTATTTGAAAGATCATTTAATTTAAATCACTAATATAAATATAACAGAACTTCAAAATTTTTAATCATTCTAAAGTTAAAGTTAATTACTCAGAAACAAAATTTTCTTAATAGAATAAAAATAAATCTAAATTGGGAAGGTTAGTTTTAAATCATAGTACAAATATAGAAGGTCTAATTCCAATACTCCAAAAGTTAGCTCTCGACATTAATATCAAGACTATAACTCCAGCTGCTATTTCAAGATCTAGGGGAAGATCTTCTAAATTGATAATAAGATTATCAGTGAAAACTATAAACGGATATAAAGCAATAGCAAGAAAAGGTAAAACAGCCCAAGAAGTGTTTATTTCAACAGACTTAAGTAAAGACGAATTAAAACAAATTATAGATATTTATAATAAAAAGTAATTTAATTAAAGAAAATTAGAAAATAGTCAGGAGAGAATAAATGAAATTGGTATTAAATCTTTCTATGTTTGTATTTGCCTTTTTTTCATTTAGTAATGAATCATTCGCACTTACTGACTTCCAAATAAAAAGATTTTGTAAAAAAGAGAAAAGGGTATCTTTATGCATCAAAAATTTACAAGAGAAAAGATCTGATCTCCAAGAAGGAAAGCTAATCAAAATACCTGTAAAACCTTACAAAAGGTAATTAGAAATTGAATTTAAATTTCAAATTCTGATTCGAAAAGATTAAAAGCATTTTTGTAGCTTGTGAGAAGTTCTTCAGAATTATCAGAAAATCCTTGTCGTTCGTAATCTTCTTTTAATTCATCATATAAGTAAACCACTTTGTTAAAAGCGCTCATATATTCTTTTTGTATGTCTTCATCA
>QCNA01000044.1 GCA_003213375.1 Prochlorococcus sp. AG-424-A03
AGATAAAGCTATTGGAGAAGAAGTAGTTAGGGGTGTAAACCCAGATCAAAAATTTATAGAAGTTGTTAATAAGGAATTGATTAACATCATGGGGAATGAAAATTCTCCATTAAACGAAAATGAAAATAGTCCTACAGTCATTTTGATGGCTGGACTTCAGGGAGCGGGTAAAACAACTGCAACAGGAAAATTAGGACTTTATTTAAAGGAAAAAGATAAAAAAGTTCTTTTGGTTGCTGCAGATATTTATCGACCCGCAGCTGTAGAGCAGCTTAAAACATTGGGAAGTCAATATGAATTGGAAGTTTTTTCAGCTAAAGAAAAAAATAGCAAACCAGAAGAAATAGCAAAGGAAGCATTGAATTTTGCTAGTGAAAATGATTTTAATTCGATAATTATTGATACCGCAGGAAGACTGCAAATTGATGATTCCATGATGAGCGAGATGGTTCGAATAAAAGAAGTCTCTAATCCTGATGAGGTTTTGCTTGTTGTTGATTCAATGATTGGGCAAGAAGCTGCAGACTTAACAAAGTCATTTCATGAAAAAGTAGGAATCACAGGGGCGATATTAACTAAGTTGGATGGTGATTCAAGAGGCGGAGCAGCTTTATCAATAAGAAAAATAAGTGGTAAACCAATCAAATTTATAGGTGTAGGCGAAAAAATAGAGGCACTGCAACCATTTCATCCAGAGAGAATGGCTAGCAGAATTTTAGGCATGGGTGATGTATTGACACTTGTTGAAAAAGCGCAAAAAGAAGTTGAACTTGCTGATGCAGAAGCGATGCAAAAGAAACTTCAAGAAGCGACTTTTGATTTTAATGATTTTGTAAAGCAAATGAGATTAATTAAAAGAATGGGCTCACTTGGTGGATTGATCAAATTGATTCCCGGAATGAATAAGATAGATGATGGGATGATAAAAGATGGAGAAGATCAACTTAAGAAAATAGAATCTATGATCTCGTCAATGACTCTTGAGGAGAAACAAAAACCCGAAGTTCTTGCCGCTCAACCCTCAAGAAGACAAAGGATCGCTCAGGGTAGTGGTTATGAAGCAAAAGATGTAGATAAAGTATTAGCTGATTTTCAAAGAATGAGAGGTTTTATGAAACAAATGTCTAACGGAGGAATGCCAGGAATGGGAGGAATGCCAGGAATGGGAGGAATGCCAGGAATGGGAGGGATGAGTGGTAATAAGCCGATGAAAAAACAAAAAAATAATAAAAAGAAAAAAGGTTTTGCCGATTTATAGTTTCAATATTTTTACCTTTAAATGATATTATTATTAAAAATGCATTAATTTACGATGATTAAATTGCGCCTTAAGCGCTTTGGGAAGAAAAAAGAGGCAAGTTTCAGAATTGTTGCATGCAATAGTACTTCCAGAAGAGATGGTAGACCTCTACAAGAACTAGGTTTTTATAATCCAAGAACGAAGGAAACCAGGCTTGACACAGAAGCTTTAAGAACAAGACTTACGCAGGGTGCTCAGCCAACTAATGTTGTGAGAACTTTATTAGAAAAGGGAGGGTTATTAGAAAAAACAGAGAGACCATCTATCGCAATTGGTAAAGCAAAGTTAGAGAAGGAAAAATTAGCTAAGGCTAAAACTAAAGACGAAGAAAATGATAGTACTAAAGCAGAAAGCGAAAGTAATGAAGCTGAAAGCTAGTGATTTGATCAATTTTTATTCTTATTCAATAACTAGATGAAGGAAGTTTCCAAAATTGGTCACTTCAAAATTGATTTGCCAAGCTCTGATGCCGCTACAGCATTATCTGGACCTGGTAATTCTTTCTTAAAAAAATTTGAGTCTCTTACAGGAGTTTCTTTAACTATAAGAGGCTTACAACTTGAGATGAACGGTGTAATATCTAAAATTGAGAGAGCCTCAGCATTAGTAGAACTAACAAGACCAATTTGGGAACAAGGGTTAGAAGTACCAGAGGTAGATCTTAAAGCGGCTTTAAGTTCTTTAAATATGGGCGAATCGTCTTCACATGCTGAACTTGGAAAAAAAATTCTTGCACGTTCAAAAGAAGGAAGATTTTTAAGACCAAGAACTATAAGGCAAAAAGAATATGTTGAATCAATTGAAAACTTTGATCTTACGTTCGCAATTGGGCCAGCTGGAACTGGCAAGACATTTTTAGCAACTGTTTGCGCGGCAAGGCTATTGAACGAGAAAAAAATTGAAAAAATTGTTTTAACCAGACCAGCTGTAGAAGCTGGTGAAAGTTTGGGTTTTCTACCTGGTGATTTGCAACAAAAAGTAGATCCATATTTAAGACCCTTATTTGATTCTTTACATAGTATTTTCGGGTTTGATAGAACAAATTCGTTAATTGATAAGGGAATTATTGAAGTTGCTCCTTTGGCATTTATGAGAGGCAGAACCTTAGACAACTCCATAGTTATCCTAGATGAAGCTCAAAATACTACTTGCTCTCAAATGAGAATGTTTTTGACCAGATTAGGAGAGAGATCAAAAATGGTTGTAAATGGAGATATTACACAAATTGATTTAAAAAAAGATCAGGAAAGCGGCCTCATTGAAGCATCGAGAATTTTCTCAGAAACTGAAGGCATAAAATTTTGTTATTTAAATATTGAAGATGTAGTTCGCCATCCTTTAGTTCAGAAAATTATTGAGGCTTATCAATAAATTTATAACTCTGGTGATCCGTACCCTGAAATTTTAAAAATCAAGTAGAATAAAAAAATAATTAATAAAAAAAATGCCAGCAAGTAGTAATTTCAATCAAGCTATTCGTGAAGCACAAACGAGTTCAATTGTTGGACCTAATGTTGTTCAAAAAGCTTTACCTTATGTAGGTGGAGGTATGGTTCTAACTTCATTAGGTGTTTTAGCAGGTGTCTCACTCATAGCAACAAATCCTGGGCTTTTCCAGCCTCTTTCAATAGTTGCATTAATTGCAGAATTGATTTTGTTTTTTATAGCTACAAGCGCTGCAAATAATGCAAATAATGCAAAAGCTTTGCCTTTATTAACAGGTTTTAGTTTGTTAACTGGATTCACCCTAAGTGGAATAGTTGCTTTAGCAATAGGAACAATTGGCATTGGGTCGGTTGGAACCGCTGCCTTAGCTACAGGTATAACTTTCGTTATTGCCTCTTACACTGGCCAAAGAATGAGTGATAGTGTTGGTCAAGCACTAAGTGGAGTAGTCGGTCTAGGATTAATAGGACTGCTTATAGCAATGTTTGTCCAATTAATTGGAGGATTCTTTGCTCCAGGAGTTTTTGGGGGTTCAGGACTCGAATTGATAATTGCAGGATTCGGAACTGTCTTATTTGTTGCAATGTCTTTCGTTGATTTTTATACAATGCCAAGAAGATACAATGATGATCAATACCTTGCAGGAGCTTTAGGAATGTATCTAACTTATATAAATCTTTTTGTTTTTATATTGAGATTAATGATTGCACTACAAGGCGGTGGAAGAAGAGACTAAACACATAACGTAAATAAATAATCTAAAGCGTAGATTTGTTCCTACGCTTTTTTATTGGGCGATATCAAGAATTTGTTTTTTTATGAATTCTTTTTGCTCTGAGTCATACTTTAGTGAATCATCAAAACTATTACCCATATTATCTAATTCTCTAAGGACTTTATTGACAGACTTTGTAACTGACTTAGTTTCTAGCAGTCTTAAAATAGCCTTACATCTATATGAAATGTTTTCTGATGTTATCTCATATTCATGATTATTATCTCTTCGATGAATAATAATTTGAGCGGAACTCATTATTAAATTTTTTACTACTATTTCCGTTACAGCATCACCACCTTCGTTCAGTTTGTAAATAAGTGAATAAGGAAGTTTATCTAATAAAAGACAATCTTTATCTGATAAAGCGTATGCAAAAAATCCTCTGAGTCCATTTCTTGTTTTACTTAGCTCTGCGATTCTATCTGCTAAAACCTCTTCGCTGAGTAAATCTTCACCCCACTCTTTGCACCATTGTGCGGATATGTTTATTGCTTGAGTGAACGAAGCTTTTTTTAAATTTATGGTTTTTTTTTCCATTTTTGATCAGAATTTTATTATTGATGCATTAAAGTCTTTGGCTAATTATAGATCTGGGTTTGTAACTTTACTAGGAAGGCCAAATGTTGGTAAATCTACTTTAATAAATAAATTGATTGGAGAAAAAATAACAATTACTTCTCCAATAGCGCAAACGACCAGAAATAAATTAAAAGGAATACTTACTACAGACAATGGCCAA
>QCNA01000045.1 GCA_003213375.1 Prochlorococcus sp. AG-424-A03
CTCTAACATCAGTCTCGAAATCAACTGATAATGTCTTTGCTCCGCAACCTTTAACAACGACATCATTTACTTTTGAAAAGTATTTACCTGCTTGTTCTGGATTTGTAACCCTGCCAGAAATCATTACATAACCAACATTCTTGTCTTTTGGAACTTTATAACCAATTGCAAGCCCTGAAATGCCAGCAATTAAACCAATTAAAATAGTTTTTTGCATTAAAGATTTTGATTTTTACAAATGATATACGATTCTTTCTAAATTGGCTCTCAATTATTAACTATTAGCGGTGCAAGTAGTAAGCGTTTATTTAAAAACCATAAGTGACTTAATCGCATTTTTTCTTTCGATATATTTTCTTCATTTCTTTTTGTTCTGATAAATAATCTTCTTTTGCTTGTTTATTAATTTGATCATATTTGGCTTTAAATTCTTCTATAAGAGCTTGAGCATTTTGTCTTCTTTCTTCGGTCATAAAATCAAAATCTTCATCACTATAATTTCCAGTTTTTAAGATAGTTTCAAACAAATAACATTCACTAGATAAATCAATATCAAATTCTTTTATTAAGAAATATTCATTACATAAACTTTCTATTTCATAAGGACTATCAAAAAGATCCTCCCATTTTGTCTCTATTGCATATATTTTGGTAATTTTATCATTAGCAAATTCTTTGCTTTGTTTTGCAAATGATATTTTTTGCTGATAATCATTTTTTGATTTATTTATTGCAAATTTAAGGTCTTCGCATAATCTTGCTTTATCGTTTCCAAAACCAAATATAAGTGGGAAAACAATAAATAAAGCTAAGCGTTTCATTTAATCGTTGACTTTTTGGTCTAATAATTCTTTTAATTCCTTTGGTAAGTTTAAAAAAGAATCTCTTAAATTTTCATTCTTTTCTCCTATATGCAGTATCCACTCTCTAAATTCTTCTGCTATTGCATAACTGTCTTCATATCTTTCTAGAATATCCATAACAGAAATTCTTTTAGTAGCCCAACAAGTCGCTATATCAATTCTTTTTTTTTGTTTAGTATTTACTGCCAAAATTCATCTAATGCATCAAACACTCTGTTGAGATAATCGTTTGCTCCTATACATTCCCATTTCCCCTTTTCACCAATCGCACATTTGTAGTGCAGTTCTCTCTTGAGTTGCATTAGTTTATTGGTCATAGCAACCTTGTCTAGTCTTCCGTTCATAGTAATTCCCTAGCTTCTGTCAATATTTGATTCTTTAAAAAAACAAGCGCGTCTAGTTTTTCTTCTTTTTCTTCATAATTTTCAAATTTCATTTCTGCAATTTCAACAATTGCTTTATCAACCTTTTTAAGCTGTTTCTTAATAACTCCCTTTTTAAGTTGTTTTTTAATAATCCTTTTTGGGATTTTGGTTGATTCCATTGGAATTACCTTTTTTCTTTATATTCTCTTTCTTTTCTTCAAAATGCGAGTCCATCACTTTAAATTCTGGTTAAATTCTCAACATAATATCGTTAAGAATATAGTTACCGCTCTTTCAATTTAATTTAATCAATCATTGGGGTTTTCATTCTTTCTGATCAATTGGTCTAAAGTTTTTTGATCTGAGACGACAATAAAATCATCAAAATGGATAGATTGATCGGGGTATTCAATTCCAATTTGTTTTCCCGAGTGTCTATAAACACCTATTCTTACATTAGTACCAGTGTATTTTCCTTTCCAGTCAGATGTTATACCTTTGTAATCAAATATTAATTTCTTATCTTTGAAGACTTTTACAAAACCATCATCATCCTTTGTATTATAGATTCCAATTTTATACGTGCTCCATTCACCTAATTGAGTCACACTAAATGTTTTGTTCGGTGTGAGTTTAAAATTATTTTTTATTTTTTTTTCACCTCTAGTTTTTTCATTACGCACAAACCAATTTGAATCATTTTTTTTATATTTTATATCAATGCGATGCTTAATATTATCTTCTTTATTCCTTCTATTGAAACCAGTACCGGCAGTATTACCTGCTATTTTTAATGTTTTTCCAGTGTCATCAAAACTTATTCTTACAAGAGGATGCGTTCTCATATATACATGTCGATTTTTAAATTCAAAAAACGTTACTCTGCCATCTGTATGTTTAAAATCTTTAGGAAGTCTTGTTTTAAAACCAATCCATATTTCTTTATTTAAAGTGCTTCTTTGCTTTGTCTCAAATATTGCTCTTTCTGTTTCTTTTCCTGAACCTTCTTTAAGAGGATCATTATTCCATCCATGCTTCACTGTAACTTCAAGATACTTATTGCCATCAAGATCTTTTTTAATTCTAAATGGTTTTAAACCTGCTCCCTTATCGTAGATTCGAAATATTTGGTTGAATGATTTTTCTGTACCCCCACCAGAAGGAGAATTTGAGGATGAAGGGTTAGGGTT
Organism: Prochlorococcus sp. AG-424-A03; assembly: GCA_003213375.1. Lineage (GTDB taxonomy): Bacteria > Cyanobacteriota > Cyanobacteriia > PCC-6307 > Cyanobiaceae > Prochlorococcus_A. The sequence continues at coordinate 2,419 of QCNA01000045.1, forward strand.
GGCAACTTTTAATTTTCCTTCTTCTTGATTTTCAAAGTCTTCAGAAAAATTCCAAGGAGATTTTGTTTTTTTATCTACAGAATCTGGAACAGGTACCTTTTCCCATGAGTATGAATTACCAGTGGTAAAAGACATCAATACTAGAAAAATGTATAATAATTTTTTCACAAAAAGAGAGGGTTTTATCTCTCCAATTTTATATCGACTTTCAATCACCGTACCTAGTCTATTGGCCATAACAAATACATTTACCCCCTTTCCAGTTTGAACATTTTTTCTTTTTGCATTTCTTTTTCTTTTTCTTATCAGCCATCCCAAAAACGTTTACTTTTATTTAAATCTTTTTTTAATTATCTAATTTTTTATGTCATAAATCCTTTCAGCATTCAAGTAAGCAATCTTTTTAGAAACTTCTTCAGGTAATTGATTTAAAATATCACGATATAACTTCACTGTTTTTGAATATTTTTTCCAACGGTGCTTTTTATGCGCATCAGTGGCAAATAACAATTTATTTTGATACTCGATTAAGATTTTTTTCCATTCATCTTTTAATTGCTTTTTATCATTTAAAAATCCAGATCCAAATTTAGATTGTTTAATAGGATCAGAGATGTTTCCTTTATCTCTACTTTTTTTCGATATTGTCATATATACATTGTCATGAGTTGAAAGGATTAATCTAACCTGTTTTGGACTCCCAAAACCCATGTGAGGTATTATGAATTTTTGATTTGGGAAATCAAGGAAAAGTTTAGAAAATTTAGGCCAATCTCTTTCCCAATCATAAAACTCCCAATGTGTCATAACAGGAATATTCTTTGAAGAAAACTTCACTAAAAAGTCAGTAAACCCTTTTCCTGATGGGTCTAAATATGTTTCTCCTGATTCATGCTGTCTACCATGAGTCTTATCTGCATGAGTGAATAAGATTTCTCCTACAAAAGAATATTTATATTTATCAATATTTTTCAAAGTTCGCTTTGTGAAGGATTTACCAATGTCATTTTCATGCAAAAAATACTTTGGTGCACCAAGCACTATTAAATCTTTGTTGTCTCTATGCAAATTGAGTAATGCTTTTTCATTTTCACCTAAGTATTTTCTACTTCTGGCAAAAAGAGCAATCTTATAAATTCCAGCATC
>QCNA01000046.1 GCA_003213375.1 Prochlorococcus sp. AG-424-A03
TTGATGCTCATTTACTGATTTTTACTAAATAAACAATAGTTTAATAATAGTGATAATAAGAAATGAAAACCGTTTTTATTAGAAAAATTTAATCTGAAAGTTTGTACCATTCAGACTCAAGATTGGAGACAGATTCTTTATCACAGCTTCCACCTAATGAATCAACAATTGTACAAGTATTGTGAACAGCTACTGAAACCGTATTACCATCCATCATCAATCCATCAACGAATATTTGATTAGAAGCTAAAGGAACCGAACTTTGTCTACTTAAGTTCCTTAATAACTTAGATGCTGGAAGTTGTTCAGGAAATATTGCCTGAACTTTCTCTTCATCTAACATTTTTAAAGTAGAACTTATGTTGTCTGGCCTTAAGCTTGAGGAGTCTCCAAGAAAGTCAAGTAAACTAATGGTTTCAAAACCAAATGCATCCCCGTAGTATTCCATTGCTTTGTGTTTAGAGACAATTACTCTGTTTTCCTCAGGAATAGAACTTACTTGTTCAACGATCCAACTATCTAAGCCTTCTAAGAGAGAATCAGCTTTTTCGAATCTTTCATTAATTAGTTTTCTGTCACCTCTATTAAAAACTGAAATATCTTTCTTTAAACTTTTGCTTATAAGATCTCCCATTTTTATGATGTTATGCGGATCATGCCATATATGTGGATCTAGACCTCCATGGTCATGATGATGATGCCCCTCACCTTCGTCTGGAACTTGTGCTATTGGTTCTACATCACTATTTGAAACGTCTTTAAAAAAGTGTTGAGTTGCTTCAAACTCAAAAGGCATATGTTCAGTAAAAAATATATATTGACCATCTTCTTTGATATCCACGTTAAAAACAGTACTTTCTTTTCTTTGATCAAAGTTAAGAACAAAAGCTTTATTACTTGCTATCAAAGTACCATCATTTTTTCTGCTTATTGAGTCTTTAGATCCTAATAATTCTTTAGCTAAATCTTCAGACCCTTCTATGTCATTAGATTTGAGAATCACCATCTTCATTGCAGGATCTGCATATTCGCCATCGACTTTTTCAAATGACCATTTGTAAGAACCCTTAGAAAGTTGAAATTTGCCTGCCCATTCGAAAGCACCTTCAGCATGATCATCATGTCCTCCATGGTCTGAATGATCATCATGACCTCCATGATCAGAATGATCATCTACTTTAGCTGAATGTTCAGAATGATCGTCATGTCCACCATGGTCTGAGTGATCATCATGACCTCCATGATCAGAATGATCATCTAGGTCTATTGCACTAACACCTACAACAACAGTATTCTTTTTATTTTCCCAATTTCTCATACTTGGAGTCATTTCTTTACCAAGAGTAAATACTTTATCTGCGCTATTTAGTAATTGAGCTTGCCTTGGATTGATCTTTAAGTCATGAACATCTTGTTTTCTATCTATCATGCATGTAACTTCGTCAGATGGTAATGCAATTGATTTAACTAAATCACAAACTAGTGGTTCTACTGCTACATATGACTTTCCTTTAGCCATAACATCCTGCCCAAAACCAGAAAATATAATCGTTCCAGCGATTACGGAATTTTTAATAATTGACTTTCTCGAACCTTTTTTATTTGTTAAAAGCCTTTTAAAAATTTTCATAAAAATAATTAAATACTTAAAAATGATAATCATTTTCATAATGTCTGACAAGTAAAGCTATCAAATGTTATGAAAATAATACGCAACTTGTATTATTGGTAAGCTTGTAAAGTGACTTTTTTAAAAGATTAATTAATGGCTACTTTAGTCGCTGAAAATTTAACCTTTGCATACCAAAAAAAAAGTAAGCCAGTTTTGAATAAGGTATCGGTTGAGATTAAACCTGGAACTCTAACAGCATTAGTTGGCCCAAACGGGGCAGGTAAATCAACTCTTTTGAGAATTTTGCAAGGACAAAATACTCCAGATAAAGGCGAAATAAAAATTGACGGTGAAAATTTATATAGATCTAGAGCTCTTGTGGCACTTATGCCTCAAAGAAGTTCTATGAATTGGAAGTTCCCCATTACAGTTGAAAAATTGGTATCTCTTGGTCAAATAAAATATTCAAAATCAAGAACTAATAACCCATTCCAAATTAAGACTCTTCTAGCACATCCTAATTCTTGGATTAATAAATGTTGTGAATTAGAGGCGACAATGCAGAGAGTAGGCATTACAAGTTTGGCTAATAGAAGACTCGATTCTCTTTCAGGAGGACAGCAACAAAGAGCTCTATTAGCAAAAACTCTTATGTCCCCGGCAAAAATATTTCTTTTAGATGAACCTTGTGCAGCTTTAGACCCACCTGCTAAGGAGGATTTTCTTAAAATTGTTCGTCAACTTGCGGATGCGGGACTTTCTTTGCTCGTAAGTAGCCATGATTGGGGCGATTCTTTAAATGACTATGATCAAGTAATCGTTCTTGATAAAAGTGTTTTGGCAGTTGGTAGTCCTGACCAAATAAAAGATAAATTAGAAGCAATAAACATTAGCTCTATAAACAAAAATAATTTCTGTGATTAGAGAATGTTTCTTTTTAATTCTGAGCTTGATAACAGTTTTGGCAAAGCCCGAAATACTCGAGGGTATGAAACAACAATTGGAATTTCTTTGGATTTGTTTTGGGTGTATGAATATCTTTTACCGGGCATCCTTCCATTTTTGATGTCTCACCACATTGAACACAGGTCAAATGATGAATATCTCTATCTACGGGAGTGTAAAGAACCTCTCCAGTTGGGAGATGTCTAGAACGTATTAAGCCATGCTTTATCAGAACTTGAAGATTCCTGTAAACAGTCGTGAGTCCCATAGCCTTTCCGCTTTCTATCAATTGTCTATGCAATTCTTGACCAGTCAATTCATCCTCGCATTTATTAAGTTCTTCAAGAAGTTGTTCTTGTCTTTTGGTAATGTCAGACTTAGTTACCATTGTTTCCGAAATCTTTTTTTGTCCCGTATTTTTGATCATACCGAATCATTCGAATAATGTCTTTTATTAATCAAAACTGGTGGCTGATTCCATTAATAATAACTATATTCTCCGGGATTTTATGCCCAGCTATGGGAACTGTATTAATCACTCATAAGAGATTATTACAAGTTAATTTAATCTCTCATTGTGTGTTGCCTGGACTTGCTCTCGCACTAGCGCTTGGAATTCACCCCTCAATTGGTGGTGTTATAAGTGGTCTTCTGGGCTCAGTAATTGCCGAAAGTTTAACCAATAGAAAAAGTGAAAATTATGAAGCAGTTATGAATACTATTCTTGCTGGAATGCTTGGGTTTGGGGTCCTTATAATCCCTTTACTCGGAATAAGGATCGATTTGGAGGCAGTATTATTTGGAGATTTGTTGACAGCAAATTTTGGAGATTTACTTAGAACAATAATTGCATTTTTAGTATTTATAACTTTAATGACTTTTGGATATGAAAAGGTTGTTTATGTTGGATTAGATCC
>QCNA01000047.1 GCA_003213375.1 Prochlorococcus sp. AG-424-A03
CAACGAAATTTCTAAAACAAAGTTCATACTTTGACTTATTTAGTTCAATTAAAAAGAATAATATTTTTTCTATGTTAGAGGTTGGTTTCAAGAACAACGATTTAATTAATTACCTAATATCACAATCATTAAAGAACAATAACTCAAGAGTTGAGAATTTAAAGAATATGATGCCATCAGCTAATACTTCTGATTGGTATTTGAAGAATGCTGGTCAAAGAGTCCAAATAATTAAAAAAACTGAAGGTGGTGGTTCTTTGAAATTTGGAACTGAGATTGTAAATTCATCTGATGGATCATTATCTGCTTTGTTGGGAGCCTCTCCGGGAGCAAGTACTGCGGTTTCAATTATGGTTGAGGTTCTAGAAAAATCTGTTTTATTTTTAAACGATAAACATAATCTTCAGAAAAAAATAAATGACTTAATTCATCCAGAACTATCAGTCTCTGAAAATTACAGTTCCTATATAAAAGAAATTAAAAAAAGAAATAATTCCATTTTTGGTTTCCATCCATAATTCTAATTAGCTAATATAAATCAAAATGTAATAAGAGGAGAATTTTTCTTTCTAAATGACTGATATATCGGTTTCAAAAATTAGAAATTTCTGCATAATCGCTCATATTGACCATGGTAAATCTACCCTTGCAGATAGGTTACTTCAAGATACTGGTACTGTGCAGCAAAGGGATATGCAAGAACAATTTTTGGACAGTATGGATCTTGAAAGAGAGAGAGGAATCACTATCAAGTTACAGGCCGCTAGGATGAAATATAAAGCTGACGATTCCCAAGAATATGTTTTGAACTTAATAGATACTCCAGGGCATGTTGATTTCTCTTATGAGGTTAGTAGATCTCTTCAAGCTTGTGAAGGGGCCTTACTTGTTGTGGATGCAAGTCAAGGAGTAGAAGCTCAAACCTTAGCTAATGTTTATCTTGCCTTAGAAAATAATCTTGAAATAATTCCTGTTTTAAATAAAGTTGATTTACCAGGGGCTGATGCTGAAAAAATAAAACAAGAAATAGAGGAAATTATTGGACTTGATACATCTAATGCAATAAATTGCTCAGCAAAAACTGGAGTTGGTATTAAAGATATTTTGGAAGCAATCGTAAGAAGAGTACCTCCTCCTCAAGATGAAATTAAACTACCTACAAAGGCACTGATTTTTGATTCTTATTATGATCCGTACAGGGGAGTTATTGTTTATTTCAGGGTGATATCTGGGTCTCTAAATAAGAGAGAAAAAATATTATTAATGGCAAGTAAGAAAAATTATGAACTAGATGAGATAGGAATAATGGCGCCTGATCAGCAGCAAGTTGATGAATTACATGCAGGAGAAGTTGGTTATTTAGCTGCTTCTATAAAATCAGTTGCTGATGCGAGAGTGGGAGATACTATTACTCTTTTAAATTCACCTGCCAATGATCCTTTGCCTGGATATAAGACAGCAAATCCGATGGTTTTTTGTGGCTTATTCCCGACTGATGCTGATCAATTCCCAGATTTAAGAGTATCACTAGAAAAATTACAATTATCTGATGCAGCTTTAAAATATGAGCCCGAAACCAGTAGCGCAATGGGCTTCGGATTTAGGTGCGGATTCCTAGGACTTCTTCATATGGAGATTGTTCAAGAAAGATTAGAAAGAGAATATGACTTAGATCTAATCGTAACGGCACCATCAGTTATTTATAAAGTTAATTTAAATCAGCAGGAACATATCTTTATTGATAATCCTTCTACAATTCCTGATCCACAACTTAGAGAATCAATAGAAGAGCCTTATGTAAAAATGGAAATTTATGCTCCCAATGAATTTAATGGAACATTAATGGGTTTATGTCAGGAAAGAAGGGGAGTATTTATAGATATGAAATACATAACAACAGATCGAGTTACCTTGATTTATGAAATTCCATTAGCAGAAGTTGTTACAGATTTCTTTGATCAAATGAAAAGTAGAACCCAAGGTTATGCATCAATGGAATATCATTTGATTGGCTATAGAAAAAATGACCTTGTTAGATTAGATGTTTTAATAAATTCAGAAAGAGCAGATCCATTAACTTCTATTGTTCATAAAGATAAGGCTTATGGAATTGGCAGAAGTTTAGTTGAGAAATTAAAAGAACTTATTCCAAAACAACAATTTAAAATACCTATTCAAGCATCAATCGGTAGCAGGATTATTGCAAGTGAAAGCATAAGTGCTTTGCGTAAAGATGTTTTATCTAAATGTTATGGAGGGGATATTTCTAGGAAAAAGAAACTTTTAAAGAAACAAGCCAAAGGTAAAAAGAGGATGAAGGCAATGGGTAAAGTTGAAGTCCCTCAAGAAGCTTTTATGGCAGTCTTGAAATTAAACCAGTAATTTCTTTAATTTAAAATTTATAGCTATTTATTTTTAAAAGAATTGGGTATATTTCATTTATATCTTTAAAAAAAGATTTTGGATATTAACTCATTTAATCGTGTCGGCGCAAATATCAGAAAAGCTGGATTTTTAATTGTACTTTTTTATCTTCTTGTTGTTTTAATAATGAAATTTTTAGAGGCCAATAATTTTTTTGGCTATTCATTTTCAATGTTAAGCAATGATATCTTTGCCCCTCCTTCTCTTAATCATTTTTGTGGCACAGATAGATTAGGAAGAGATGTTTGCTTAAGAACTTTGCAAGGATCATCATTAGCGATAGAAGTTGTATTCTTAGCTATTCTTTTTTCATTAAGTTTGGGTTTGCCATTGGGATTATTGAGTGGATATTTTGGAGGTTTTTTTGATAAATGCTTATCACTAATAATGGATACTATTTTTTCAATACCTGTAATTTTGCTTTCAGTTGTTGTGGCTTTTGTATTGGGTAAGGGTATCCTTAACGCGGCTTTGGCATTGTGTATTGTTTACTCTCCTCAATATTTTAGATTAATCAGAAATCAGACAATATTGGTTAAATCCGAAACTTATGTGGAGGCAGCTCAAGTTGCAGGAGCTGATGTAAAAAAAATTATTTTTAAATATATTCTCCCAAATGTAATAACACCTTTGCCTATTCTGCTTACCCTAAATGCTGCAGATGCCGTTTTGGTATTAGGAAGTTTAGGATTTTTAGGCCTTGGCGTTCCTGCAGATGTCCCAGAGTGGGGAAGTGATTTAAATCTGGCTCTTGCCGCTTTACCTACAGGTATCTGGTGGACGGCTTTGTTCCCAGGTTTGGCAATGTTTTTTTTAGTTTTAGGTCTTTCTTTTATAGGAGAGGACCTTGAAGAAATTTTTGATAGTCAAAATTCTGAATAAATTTAGTTATCTGTAATAGGATCAAGTTCTCCTTTTTCATTCAACTTTGGATATTCTTTAGCTGATTTTTTATATACCGCAGCCAATTCTGGGTAACACCATTCAAAAAGTGTTTTTTGATATTCATCCATATT
>QCNA01000048.1 GCA_003213375.1 Prochlorococcus sp. AG-424-A03
AAATCCATTTTCAATAATCCAAGTGATTCGATATCGTCCATAGAATATTGGGTTATTATTTGTCCTTCATTATTTCTTTGAAGAGGTACAAGTTCGTCAAGAGGATCTGATGCGATAACAACTCCAGCAGCATGAACTCCATATGTTTTATTAGTTCCTTCAATTCTCAAAGCCAAATCAACCCATTTTTTCACCCTATTATCATTAATATATTTCTCTCTAAACTCTTGACTAGGAGAATTCTTATCAATCATTTCTTTTAATTTAAAAGGTTTCCCTCTTACCACCGGTATTAACTTAGCCAATTTATCCGCCTCTCCATATGGTATATCTAGAACCCTTGCGACATCTTTTAAAACCGCCTTAGAGGTCATCTTATTGAATGTAATTATTTGCGCAACTTTATCCTCTCCATAACGATTAGTAACATAATCAATAACTTCATTTCTCCTATCAATACAAAAGTCGGTATCAATATCTGGCATTGACTTTCTTGCTGGGTTTAAAAATCTCTCAAACAACAATCCATGCTCAACGGGATCTATATTTGTAATTTGAAGAGCATAAGCTACTAGTGAACCTGCGGCAGAACCTCTACCTGGTCCTACAGGAATAAAGTTATCTCTAGCAAATTTGATATAGTCCCAAACAACCAAAAAGTAATCAGGGAAGCCCATATCTTTAATAATTTTTAATTCGGAAGATAGTCTTTTTTTATAGTTTTCATCAACTTCTGAAAGATCATTTTTTTTTAGTTTTTTTAAAAGGCCTTTATTAGATAACTGTGTAAGGAAGGAAAATGAATCTGTATCTTCTTTAAGAGGGAATTTTGGCATTCTATAATTGCCAAACAGATCAAATACTTCGACTTTTTGAGAAATTTCTACTGTATTGTTCACTGCCTCAACAATTGATTCATCATCAATATGATCTTTAAAAAGTTCAAGCATTTCATTTTCACTTTTGATATATTCTGTACCGGTATATCTCAATCTTTTTTCATCACTTATTAGTTTTCCTGTTAATACACAAAGCAAAGCGTCATGTGCTTCAACATCCATACTTGATAAGTAGTGGGCGTCGTTGGTTGCAATGACTTTTATTTGGTGCTTCTTCCCAATTTTTATTAATTCAACGTTAACAATTCTATCCTCAATAGAGCCGTGATCTTGTATTTCTAGATAAAAGTCATCTGCAAATAATTTTTTATACCAAAGAGCTATATCCTCTGCTACGTCTAATCTACCTTTTAAGATAGCCTGAGGTATTTCTCCACCAAGACAAGCTGTAGAAACTATTAGACCATCACTATATTTGCTTAAAAGAGATTTATCAATACATGGTCTTGAAAAAATGCCTCTACCTCTCATCCCGTTTAGGTGACTAATTGTTGTCAACTTAACTAGATTCTTATAGCCAGTATAATTTTTTGCTAACACCACCAGATGATATCTTTTTTCTTTTTTTGGTTGAGGATCATCAATAGAACCATTAATCACGTACATTTCATTACCAATAATTGGTTTTATTCCTTTCTCTTTACATTTCTTGACCAAATCAAGAACACCATACATAACTCCATGATCAGTAAGGGCTATCGATTCCATTCCAAGATCACAAGCTCTTTCTACAATTTTTGAAATTTGACTGGCACCATCAAGTAAACTGTAGTCACTATGATTATGAAGCGGAACGAAAGCCATATTCAAGTAATTTATATATATAAGATAGAGAAAATTTCTAAAATATCTATACTTTGTGATTACAAATTAATTATTAATACAAATTTAAAATAAAGGTTTGTTTTTAATTACCTGAGCATCAATTTCAAAGATATTTGCGGCATTCAATATTCTATATTCTTCTAATACATTGCCTATCAATTGCATTCCAATAGGTAATCCTTTAGTATCAAAACCACAAGGAAGACTGATTGCAGGGAGACCTGCTAAATTAGCAGGAACAGTTAATAGATCAGACAAATACATTGAAAGTGGATCATTGACAAAATCTCCCTTCAAAAAAGCAGTGGTTGGGCATGTTGGAGTTAATAAAACATCCACTTTCTTAAAACCATTATCAAAATCTTTCCTTATAAGTGTCCTGACTTTTTGTGCCTTTTTGTAATATGCATCACTGTATCCAGCTGACAAAGCATAAGTACCTATCAGAATTCTTCTTTGTACCTCATCTCCAAAACCTTCTGCTCTACTTTTTGAAGTCATATCTATAAGATTTAAACCTTCATTCGATCTGTAGCCATATTTAACTCCATCATATCTAGCTAAATTTGCGGAAGCTTCAGATGGTGCAATGACATAATATGTCGCAATTCCATCGTTAAATCTAGGACATTCAACTTCGATAATTTCAGCCCCTAAAGCTTGGAATCTATCAACTCCAGAAAGAACAGATTCCTTAACTTCTGGATTAAGCCCTGGGTGTTCAAAACATTCTTTAATGATTCCAATTTTCAAACCATTTATAGATTTATTTAAGTCAGTCAAGTAATTTGGTACTGGCTTATCAAGACATGTTGAATCAAAGGGGTCTTTACCAGATATTGAATAAAGAATTTCAGCCGCATCTGAAACAGTATTTGTAATTGGGCCAATTTGATCAAGAGAGCTAGCAAATGCTACAAGTCCCCATCTGCTAACTCTGCCATAAGTAGGTTTAAGACCTACAACGCCACAAAAAGAAGCTGGTTGCCTTATTGATCCTCCAGTATCAGAACCTAAAGCCGCTGCACAAAAACCAGCGGCAACTGAAGCAGCACTACCGCCTGAACTACCTCCAGGCACTCTATTAATATCCCAAGGATTTGAAGTAACACCAAATACAGAAGTTTCCGTTGAACTACCCATTGCAAATTCATCTAAATTTGTTTTTCCTAAACAAATTCCACCTGAAGACCATAATTTACTCGACGCGGTGGATTCATAAGGTGCAACAAAGCTTTTGAGCATTTTACTTGCACAAGTTGTTGCAACCCCTTTGGTGCAAATATTATCCTTTATTGCAATTGGCATCCCTGCGAGAGGAGGCAGTTTTTCTTTATTTTGAATTAATTTATCAATGTTCTCTGCCTGCG
>QCNA01000049.1 GCA_003213375.1 Prochlorococcus sp. AG-424-A03
ACTTAGAAAGACTTTTCTTGATCAAATAAGAACAATGCCCACGGACTTACTAATAAGTAGGTCCGTTGGATTAATTTTAGGATTACTTGTTGCGAATCTCCTACTTGCTCCAATACTATTAATTCCCTTCCCTAGAGAGGTTTTTTTCGCAAAACCCTTAGCGGCTATATTAAGTAACATTTTCTTCGGTGTGCTTGGCTATAAGTTGGCAGATACCCATGGAAGGACATTATTAAGATTATTCAATCCAAATAACACTGATGCGTATCTAGTTAATGAAGGGATCCTCCCTGCTGCAAGTCCAAAAATTCTGGATACCAGCGTAATTATTGATGGAAGAATCAATGGCCTATTAAGTTGCGGCTTATTGGAAGGGCAATTAATTGTTGCTCAAAGTGTAATTGATGAGTTACAAACTTTAGCCGACTCAAGCAGTAATGAAAAAAGGTCGAAAGGTAGAAGAGGCCTCAAGTTGTTAAAAGAATTAAGAGATTTATATGGGAGAAGACTTGTAATAAACCCAACAAAGTATGAAGGTAATGGAGTAGATGAAAAACTACTTAAAATTACTGAGGATATGACAGGAACTTTAATTACGGCTGATTATAATCTTTCTCAGATCGCTGAAGTTAAAGAATTAAAAGTTATGAATTTGAGTGATTTGGTTATTGCTTTAAGGCCAGAAGTACAACCAGGAGAGTCTCTTAATATAAAAATCGTGAGAGAAGGCAAGGAAAAAATGCAAGGTATTGGATATTTAGATGACGGCACAATGGTTGTAATTGATGAGGCAAAGAATTTTGTGGGAAGCAGATTAGATATTGTCATCACAGGCGCATTACAAACTCCCACTGGAAGAATGGTCTTTGGAAAACTAATAAATAATCCTGAGTCAAACAAATCTTTTAAATCACCAGCGACACAGGGCTAAATCTAGCTAGAATCAGTTCAATCTTATTTTTGTGATACAAATGACTGTATCTGCTCCTTATTACGGCGAAAACACCGTTATGAGGACTCCGCCCCCTGATCTCCCCTCTCTTTTACTGAAAGAGCGAATTGTTTATCTTGGTTTACCATTATTTTCAGATGATGATGCGAAAAGACAACTAGGAATGGATGTTACTGAGCTAATCATTGCTCAACTTCTTTATTTAGAGTTTGAGGACCCAGAAAAACCAATCTATTTCTATATCAATTCAACTGGGACAAGTTGGTATACTGGTGACGCAGTTGGTTTTGAAACAGAAGCTTTCGCTATCTGCGATACAATAAGCTACATTAAGCCTCCAGTACATACAATATGTATCGGACAAGCAATGGGTACTGCTGCAGTTATTCTTTCATCAGGCACTAAGGGGCAAAGAGCCGCTCTTCCACATGCTTCTATTGTTTTGCATCAACCTATAAGCGGAGCAAGGGGCCAAGCAACCGACATTCAGATAAGAGCTGAGGAAGTTTTGAAAAATAAAAAATCAATGCTGGAGATTTTATCTCGTAATACTGGTAAGACAATAGAAGAACTCTCAAAAGACTCTGACAGGATGAGTTATCTTAACCCCCAAGAAGCTCTAGATTATGGAGTTATCGATAGAATACTAACAAGTCAAAAAGATCTACCACAAAAAATTTAACACTCACAAAAATTATTTTAAAATCATGCCAATAGGAACTCCAAGCGTGCCTTACAGACTTCCAGGAAGTCAATACGAAAGATGGGTTGACATATATACAAGACTAGGGGTTGAAAGAATTCTTTTTCTTGGACAAGAAGTGAATGATGGAATTGCTAATAGCCTTGTTGCGCAAATGCTTTATTTAGATTCTGATGATAATTCCAAACCTATCTATTTGTATATAAATAGCCCAGGAGGGTCAGTAACTGCTGGCTTGGCTATTTATGACACTATTAAATATGTAAAAAGTGATGTAGTAACAATATGCGTAGGCCTCGCAGCTTCCATGGGAGCGTTCCTATTGGCCGCTGGTACAAAAGGTAAAAGAGTTGCTTTGCCCCACAGCAGAATAATGATTCATCAACCCTTAGGAGGGACATCTCAACGTCAAGCAAGTGATATTGAAATAGAAGCCAAGGAAATTTTAAGAATTAAAGATATGTTAAATATGTCTATGGCAGATATGACAGGCCAATCATTTGAAAAAATTGAAAAGGATACTGATAGAGATTATTTTCTAAGCGCGGAAGAAGCAAAAAATTACGGCTTAATCGATAGAGTAATAACACATCCAAGCGAAGCAAATCAATCCTAAATATCCTAAATTAATACTTTATTTTAATTTTTAAATTAATAATTTTTTTGGTTTATTTACACCTTAATGTCTAAAATAATAATTATCAAATGCAAAGAAGCTACAACTAATGACCCAACTCTTTTACGACACAGATGCCGATCTAAGTCTATTAAATAATAAAACAATTGCGATTATTGGATATGGTTCACAAGGTCATGCACATGCCCTAAACCTTAAAGATAGCGGTATGGATGTAATTGTTGGATTATATAAAGGAAGTAAGTCTGAAAGCAAAGCTACTAGCGATGGTCTACAAGTCATTAGCGTTTCTGAAGCTTGCGAAAAAGCAGACTGGATTATGATTCTCCTCCCCGATGAGTTTCAGAAAGATGTTTACCTTAAAGAAATAGAACCAAACTTAAAAGAAGGCAAGATACTAAGTTTTGCTCATGGCTTCAATATAAGATTCGGACTTATCAAACCTCCAAATTTTGTGGATGTGGTAATGATTGCTCC
>QCNA01000050.1 GCA_003213375.1 Prochlorococcus sp. AG-424-A03
TCCTGAATGTAATGGTGCTTGTGAAATACAAAATCCAACTCATAACAAAGAAAAATCAAACTCAGGAGGAGGTCGTTACTTAGAACATGAACATGTTGAGGCTCATAAACATGAACATAATCACCATCACCATCACCATAGTATTTATCCAAATTCAAAACATCCTTTAGGACCTGTCACGCTTCGCTTGCCTAATAAAGACTAAATCTTAAGAAAATCCGTTGAAAATCAATTAATCACCTGTCTCTTTCTCGACTTAGTCTTAATAGACTCAGTATATATAAGTATTCTTAATGTAAAAACTTGAAAGTATTTTGGACTAGATTTTCCACAATTTTTAGGTTGTTTTCCACGTCCAAATCCACATTGGATTAGAAATGCCAGTATTTTTCAAAAAAAACAGGACATCGACATTATTGTTGACTTTTTTTTAAGATTTATTCAATTTTCTTTTTTAAAAAGAAAGTTTTTTAAAAACTTACTTATAACATGAGTCTCATTTGATAAATAGAAAAGTTTTCATGCAGATTTTTTTAGAAAAAAATATCATTATAGTTATGCAGAAAAATATAGATTTATGGATCAAATCAGCCAATCAAACTTAACTGATAAAAAACTTGTCGAGTGCTCTTCAAATAAAGTCTCTTTAGAAACAGAGCTTTCAGAAACTCTTTATAACACTATGAATGATTTCGTATTAAGTAATCCAACTTGGGATCAATATAAGCTTATAAATTCAGCATTAGCTACTTTTCTCGTTCAAAACGGATGTACAGATAATTCTGTCTCAGAAATTTATTTAAATCAATTATTTACACCTTCTAAGTCTTTTTAATATTTAAACAGGCTCTTCTACTCAAGGCCATCATTGTAAGTGTTGGGCTTTGCCAAGATGATGTGGGCCAGCATGCTCCATCAAGTACAAGTACATTTTGGCAACTCCATAATCTATTGAATTTATCAACTACGCTATTTTCTTCGTTTATCCCCATTGGTGCTCCCCCTACTTCATGAATGTAATATCCAGGAGGAGGAGGACTATCTGAAAGTGCGATCAAATTTTTAGTAAATTGACTCCCTAATGGGATATTCATAAGTTCATCAATATTTTTTATTTCTCCATTTGCAGCTGTGATTGATTTACGTATTGTTTTTTCCATATGTTTAGCCATGTTTAACTCATTTTCGCTCCATTCGAATTCAATGTAGGGAATAGGGATACCCCATTTATCTGTTTTTCTTGAGAGAGAAACTGAGTTTTTCTCTCTAGGAAGGACTTCGCCATGGGCGATAAGAAAGCCAATGGATGTGTTTTTGTCTTTTTGCAAAAATTTAGGTATCCCTAATCGATCAATCGCCCCCCAGATTCCATAACCTCTATTGAAATTTATATCGTCAATTTTTGGTAAATTTGAACCGAATGGAATAAAGAAGCTGCCTGCTCCAGAAAGATCGGGAGGATTAGATAATGGTTTTCCTGAGTTCTTTGTTTTTGGGACTGAAAAAAATCTACAGATAGATATATGGTCCATAAGGTATTTACCTAATTTTCCAGAATTATCTTTAAAACCTGAGGAATTTGATTTATATTCTGAGTTAAGTAGTATTCTGAGTGTTGAAATTGTTGATGCGCAAAGAAGGATTAAATCACAATTTAATTCTGTTTTGCATCCATTTTCTAAGTTTACGATCGTTAGTTTTGATGCAAGCTCTGTTATCTTGTTAATCTCAAAAGACTCCACTAGGTGATTTGAAATTATTTGTACATTCCCAGTATCTAAAGCTTTTTTTAAAGTGCTACCTAAACTAGAAGATTTGGGCCACTTTTTATCTTTTACTGATGAATTACGGTCAAATCCTCTTGATTGTATAAATGGATAATTTAATTTTGATTTAACTTCGCTGCCAAAAATATTTTCGTTTTCTGTAAGAGGTATTTCACCAATATATTTACCGTTTGGGACTTCTTTAATGTCATCTTTTCGTCCATAGATGCCGCAGAAATTTTCAATGAAATCATAGTGAGGGGAAAGTTCATCGTATGAGATAGGCCAGTTTGGCCCGAATCCGTCTTTTTTAGCCGGATGAAAATCTTCTGAGGAAAGTCTTAATGTTATGCCTCCCCACGTTAATGATCTCCCCCCAAATTGTTGGCCTTGGGTCCAAAGAAATGGCTTTTTTTTTGGGAAGTCATAAGGATGCTTCAATTCATTTGAATATAAGTCAGGATTATTTTTCCAATAACCAGGATGTTGGCATTGATTGGCATGTTTTTTTGTTATGACTCCTGATAATCTTTTTAATGTACTTTTTGGCTCATGATTACTAGCTTCTTGCCTTTTAACTTGAGGCCCTGCTTCTATTACTAAAACTTTGATCCCTTTTTCTGCCAATGTAAGTGCTGCTATTCCTCCTGTAGCTCCAGAACCAACGACAATTGCATCATAGGGACTTATATCCAAAACCTAGTTCGTGATTTGCTATTTCAATAAATATAGCATTCAGTAAATAATTAATTTTTAGATTTCAGCTTAAGAAGTTAGAATTTATTGAAATACTACTCAAACAAATGAGATTTATAATTTTAACTTTTTTAGTAATTGTTATAACCCTC
>QCNA01000051.1 GCA_003213375.1 Prochlorococcus sp. AG-424-A03
TAGATGAAGTTTTAATGTCAAATGCATCCAAGACAATGGAAGGTGAACATGATTTTTTTGCTTTTCAGAAAAGTGGTAGTAATAGATCAAACTCCATAACAAATATAAAAAATATTGATATTAAAAGAGTAGAAGATTTGATTTTAGTTGATATTAAAGCTACTGGTTTTTTATATGGAATGGTGCGTTTAATTATTGGTCAACTAGTTTTAGTTGGAGAAAAAAAAATATCGCCAGAAATTTTTACAGATAGATGGGTACATAAAAAGAAAAATGATGTTAAAGAATCTGCTCCAGCTAAGGGGTTATGTTTTGTAAATGCTGTTTATGAAAAAAATGTTTTTAAAAAGATTAATAACAATGATTTTTTCCCTGTATTCTTAATTAATGGTTTTTCTTAGTTTAATTTAAGCTAATTTTTTTGTAATGATTTAAAACTGTTGTTTAATATTCCTCCAATAAGGTAGAATTTAGAACTAACTTTAAATTTATTTGCATAAATTTGGTAAATGAATAAAACAATTACTCCATCTTTAGAAACCATTGAAAGAAATTGGTTTTTAGTTGACGCAAAAGATAAGACACTTGGGAGACTTGCTACAGAAATTGCAACTATTTTAAGAGGTAAGAATAAACCAACATTTACACCTCATCTAGATACTGGAGATTTCGTCATTGTAGTTAATGCTGAAAAAGTTGAGGTAACAGGTAAAAAAGCATCACAAAAGTTGTATAGAAGACATTCTGGAAGACCAGGAGGAATGAAAATTGAAAAATTTGAGTCTCTACAAGAAAGAATTCCTGAAAGGATCATCGAGCAAGCTGTAAAGGGCATGCTGCCACATAACTCTTTAGGAAGACAGCAATTTAAAAAACTAAAAGTTTATAAAGGTGCTGATCATCCTCATGCTGCTCAGAATCCTGTATTATTAAATAGTTAATTTATCAAAATGAATAGTCAAATAAAAAACAAAGCTGTGTATTGGGGAACTGGAAGGAGAAAAACTTCAGTAGCTAGAGTTCGCTTGATTCCAGGAAATGGACTAATAAAAATTAATGGTCGTTCTGGAGATGATTATTTAAACTTTAACCCTCTGCACTTAAATTCAATAAAAGCACCTCTGCAAACATTAGGTCTTGAAAATTCTTATGATATCTTGGTAAATGTTTTTGGTGGTGGATTGACTGGTCAAGCAGATGCTATCAAGCAAGGAGCAGCAAGAGCACTTTGCGAATTATCTCCTGACAATAGGAAACCGCTAAAAACTGAAGGCCATCTCAGTAGAGATCCTAGAGCTAAGGAAAGAAGAAAATATGGTCTTAAAAAAGCGAGAAAAGCTCCTCAATTCTCCAAACGTTAAAGGAATTTAAATCATGCCAAAATCAGAAATACACCCAAAATGGTATCCAGATGCAAAAGTTATTTGTAATGGAGAAGTTGTAATGACTACTGGTTCCACTCAACCTGAATTACATGTTGATGTATGGAGTGGTAATCATCCTTTCTTCACTGGCACTCAAAAAATTCTTGATACAGAAGGTAGGGTTGATAGGTTTATGAAAAAATATGGAATGGGTTCAGCTAATTCCGCTACATCAAAAGAGCAAAAAGAAGAAAAAGATTCTAAAAAATAGAATTTTCAAACATTAAGCATAATTTCAATTGGAATACTCAACATTAATTGCAAGGTTGAAAACTGCTTCAGAAAGTTTTGAAAATTTGGAAGTCCAACTTGCAGATCCTGATATAGCTAATGATCCAAAAAAATTAGAATCGATAGCAAAAGAAAGGTCAAAATTGGAACCTTTGGTGATTGATTTTAATAAGTTGCTTGATACTGATAAAGAAATCGAAGATTCAAAAAATTTACTAAAAGAGAATAGAAATGATAAAGAAATGGAATCTTTGATAAATGAGGAATTAATAACTCTAGAGGAATGTAAAAATGAATTGATTCAAAAAACGACAATCGCTTTGTTACCAAAAGATCCAAGAGATGAGAGAAGTGTAATGTTAGAAATCAGAGCCGGTGCAGGGGGTAACGAGGCTTGTATCTGGGCGGGTGATTTAGCAAGAATGTATGAAAGATATGGACAGAAAATTGGATGGTCTGTAAAACCTGTTAGTGCTTCCGAGTCAGATATGGGAGGATTTAAGGAGTTAGTTATCTCTGTTAAGGGAGATTCTGTATATAGTCAACTTAAATTTGAGGCCGGCGTACATAGAGTCCAAAGAGTTCCAGCTACTGAATCTCAAGGTAGAGTTCATACCTCTACTGCCACAGTGGCCGTCATGCCTGAGGCTGATCCTGTTGAGGTTAAGATTGATCCAACGGATCTAGAGGTTGGTACAGCAAGATCGGGAGGTGCAGGGGGACAAAATGTTAACAAGGTAGAGACAGCTATTGATCTTCTCCACAAACCTACAGGAATAAGAGTTTTTTGTACTCAAGAGAGATCACAATTGCAAAATCGAGAACGAGCAATGGAAATTTTAAGAGCTAAATTATATGAAATTCAATTAAAAGAAGCTAATGCAAAAGAGAGATCGCAAAGGCTTTCCCAGGTTGGAACAGGCGATAGAAGTGAAAAAATCAGAACTTACAATT
>QCNA01000052.1 GCA_003213375.1 Prochlorococcus sp. AG-424-A03
CACTAATGCATGACTAGAAGAGTCATTAAAAAAGTTCCCAATATTTAAGCTTAATGTCATAAATAATTTATGTCCCTATTTAAGAGGTAGCCATAAATTAAATTTTTAAAAACTAATTTATATTTTTTATTTACAAAAAATTCAAAAATTAATCTTTTGGTTTAGCAAGAGGAAGTAAGCACTTATCTGAATCACAACCGGCTGGTCCTGCTTCAGATAGTTCTCCAACATCATATTTATTAAGAGCGTCAAAGAAATCGTTATTGACTTTCCTTTCTATTACTTTATTCTGCAATGATATATATTCCTCTTTACTTATTGGTTCAAAGGGTAATCTCGGGAAAGTAGCGTTAGCACTAAATCTAGCCAGCAATGCTGCTGAAATATATCCCTCATTATTTTCTATTGCATTATGAATAGCCTTAGCTAAATCTACGATTTCATTTTCTCTAAATTCTACGGTTGCAGAGGTATTATGCTCTGTGTAAAATTTCTGCACTTGCATATAAAAATCAAATTGAGCTAATGCTGAGAAATTATTGATGTCTATTTGGTCTGCGCCGTCTATATTTGCCCAACTAACTTCTGTAGGAATTTCAACTAACCATTCTGTACATCTTGGATCAAATGGATTATCGAGCAAGCAACCATTTTCATCTTTATCAGATTGAGATGGAACTACTGAGTAACCATAATCCATGCAAGCTAAAGCGATTGGGTCATTTTTCCTGAAAGTTATTCTTCTTATGAATCTTTGAGCCTTTGGAGGATGCCAACCCGGAGCTGCTCCAGTAAGAAGACTTTTAGTTCCAGCTGGCTGAACTGTTGTGCATCTATTTGGTCTCCTTAAATTATGCTTATCACAATATTCCCATACAGTTTCTTTTACTATTTTTCTCCAAGAATCTAAAAATTTAGCTTCCTTTTCCTTGAAAGCCTTCCCTTCTTCGCTATTTGGCCTTCCTGCTTCCCACCATTTCAACCATGGCGTCCCAAAGGCATGGACACAAAAATCAAATAATCCAGTGAAACTTACTCCTACGATAGGATCATATTCCCTACTTTTTCTGTAACGCTCAACTTCAAATTCATGATTAAGTAAGCATGCTACAGAAAGAGCGGCTGCTTTAAAAGCTTTTTTTTGCTCTTCAAAATTTCCTGGATCAATCTGATTTAAATGAACTTCAGCCAAATTGCAATGGAAATCATTTCCCAAGATTTCCCCACAAGGGTTAAGTCCATATCGGCTCATCCTGTGGTCTAACTCTTCTTCTGAGAAAGGACCATAACTACTATTTATCCAATTTCTCGCTTCATCCTTGCCTTGTTCTGAGTAGATTTCAATAAATTCCTTTCTCAATTCATCATCTTTGAGAATATCTGCATTTGACCTTGCGATTGCTTCTGGAGCAAATTGAATGGCCCCCTCACCTGAATGGAATTGTTTTGTTACTGCATCCAAAACAGTTTGGTAAGTGGGTTTTGTATGGTAAACCCGAGTATGATTGGCCATTCTGAGGGCATCTTTTTCAGGATCTATTCTCCAATTACCATTTTCATCTTGACTCCATAAATTTTCTTTTGCTGATGCGGCTTCCTTATCATCTGAAGCAAATTGTCTCATTCCAGCACTTCTTCTTATATTCCCAGCAACTATGGTTACTGCAGCTTCATCAATTAATAAACAACACTCTACTGTACTTAATTTCCTACCAATTGCTTTTCCAAGAAGTGATGCGACTCTAGAGTAAAGATCTTTCAATTTGATAGGATTTGCCATACCACCAAAACCTTTTAATGATTCTCCAGCAGGCCTAATATCTTCCAAATCAATGTAAACATCAATTTCTCTTTCAAGACTCTCGTTACTAGATGCCTCAAGAAGATATTTATAGCTATCTACCCATCCTCTTCTGCTATCTCCAACTTTGATATGAAGATCTTTTCCTTTAATTTCTAATGATGACTTTTCTTCTCTTTGATCTTTAGGAGTTATTCCAACTTCACTGACCGATTTAATATTTATTTTGTTAATCACCGTAGGTAGATTATTTATAAAATGAGGCTCAATTATTGCACCTGTTCCACATCCCATCATTGCTAAGTCCATCATTAATGCGAAGGCTTCCCAATCAATTAAGTTTGTTGAGGTACAGTTGTATGCTCCTGAGAAATTTTGGTTCTTATTAATCCAAGGGGTTCCGCCTATCCATAACCATCTTCCTGAAGGTTGAGCTTTTTGGTTACTTTGCATCTCTTTCATTAGGATTAATTCTTCTTCAGAAAGTTTTCCTAATTCTTTTAATCCCGATAAATTCCTTTTGCCTACTTCGCTCCAGTTCTCCCTTTTGCCAGATGAAGTTTTTCTACTATAAGATCTGAAAAAAACTGGGTAAGCAGCTGGCGCAGTCTTTGGAAAATCATCTTTTTTAAGATTATTGGAATTGCTCTCTGAAGAAGCTTTATTTGGTGCAACAGTCACGATAAAAAAAAACGTATGTAAATAACCCGTACTGGAAGAATAACTCTACCTGTGGCGTCTGCAACTATTCTTACCACTATTTAACGGTTTGTGTAGAATTATGTTTAAT
>QCNA01000053.1 GCA_003213375.1 Prochlorococcus sp. AG-424-A03
AAAGCAGAGCAAAAGCGTTATATGAACATTTATATGAAGCACTAAGTTAAATGAGCCTTCTTATTTTTTTGATTGATGTTTGAAGATACTCACGCTTAAGGGGGGCAAAGCAAGTTCTAGAGCATTTTGATAATCATGAATATTGTAATTTATAGTTTCTTTACCCCCCATATTTCCTTTGTTACTGCCCCCGTATCTAGAGCCATCTGAATTAAATATTTCTTTATAGAATCCTTCCAAAGGAACACCTACTTTGTATGACCCATGAGTATTAGGTGTAAAGTTAGCAACAACAACAAGCCACTCATTAGTATCGTTTTCTCTTCTCATGAAACTTATAACCGAATTAGATTTATCATTACAATCAATCCATTGGAATCCATAAGGGTCAAAGTCATTTTTCCATAGTGCAGGTTCATTTTTATAAAGAACGTTTAGGTCATCAATTAAGTTTCTGATACCTTTATGAGGCTCAAATTCTAGTAATTCCCATTGCAGATCGTCCCAAACATTCCATTCTTGTCTTTGCCCAAATTCCATTCCCATAAATATCGTTTTTTTACCAGGGTGGGTCCACATATAAGTTAGTAATGCTCGAGTATTTGCATATTTCTTCCAGTCATCGCCTGGCATTTTATGCAAAAGATGACTTTTCCCATGGACAACCTCATCATGACTAAGTGCAAGCATAAAGTTCTCTGTATAGTTATATGTAATTGAGAAAGTTACACTATTTTGATGGAATTGCCTAAACCAAGGATCTATTTCAAAATAATCAAGCATATCGTGCATCCATCCCATATTCCATTTCAAGTTAAACCCTAACCCTCCCATGTCAGTTGGTTTGGTTACCATTGGCCAAGTTGTTGATTCTTCTGCGATAGAAAGTGCACCTGGGAAATGTTGGAAGAGCACATGATTAGCCTGTTGAAGAAATTTAACGGCTTCTATATTTTCATTACCACCATTTTCATTGGGTATCCATTCTCCATCTGGACGTAGATAATCTCTGTAAAGCATTGAAGCTACAGCATCTACTCTTATGCCATCAATATGAAACTCTTCAAACCAATAAACGAGGTTGGCTACTAAGAAATTTCTTACTTCGTTTCTGCTGTAATTAAATATTAGGGTTCCCCATTCTTTGTGTTCACCTATACGTGAATCTCCATGTTCATAAAGATGACAACCATCAAAAAATGCTAAACCATGCTTATCTTTTGGAAAATGACCAGGCACCCAATCAAGAATTACGCCTATGCCCTCTTCATGACATTTATTTACAAACTCTCTAAATTCATTTGGGGTGCCAAATCTACTTGTTGGTGCATACCATCCTGTAACTTGGTATCCCCATGAACCATCGAAAGGATGTTCAGATATTGGCATTAGTTCAATATGAGTGAATCCTCTCTCTTTTACATAAGGGATGAGCTTCTCGGTTAATTCTGGATAAGTTAATAATCTTGTTCCAGGTTTTAAATCGGCTGCAGGCACTGGGTCTCTTAGTTCACCATTGTCCTCCAAATATTTATTATCTGTTGATTCATGGAGCCAACTTCCTAAATGCATTTCATAAACTGAAATTGGCTTGTTAATTTGACTAGAAGAATCTCTATTTGAAATCCAAGAACTATCATTCCAATTAAAGTTTTTCAATTTTGAAACTACTGAACCATTTTGAGGTCTGATTTCATGAAGGAAACCATATGGATCAGCTTTCTCATAAATATGACCTTGTTGAGTTCTTATTTCGTATTTATATGTGTCGCCCTCTTGCATTGTTGGCATAAATAGTTCCCAAATCCCTCCTAATCTTTTTTGCATTGGATGATGTCTTCCATCCCAAGAATTTGTATCTCCAATTATCGAGATTGATTTTGCATTTGGAGCCCAAATGCAAAACATGACTCCTTTTTGATTCTTTTCTTCAATGAGATGTGCTCCCATTTTTTCCCAAATGTGATGATGATTACCTTCTGCAAAAAGATGTCTATCAACTTCTCCCATCCACTCTTCTCTATATGACCAGGGGTCATGTTGTGTATGCGTGATTCCTCCTCGTGAAATATTTATTTCGTAATTAAAATTTGGATTTTCAGGCAGAATAGCTTCAAAAAGCCATTTATGGTTTATGCTTTCCGCCTTATAGGTATTGTTTTTAAAATTTATTTTAACTTCGTCGGCTTCAGGCATCCATACCCTAATTACCCATTGTTTTTCATAAAAATGAGGACCTAATATTTTTAAT
>QCNA01000054.1 GCA_003213375.1 Prochlorococcus sp. AG-424-A03
CCCAACTCTCATTAGCGGATTAAGTTTTTTTATAGAGTCTTGATAAATAAATCCAAAATTTTTTCTTCTAAATAATTGTGCATCTTTGTTGTTTACTTTCCTAGGATCTACACTAGAAATCGATAGATACCCTTTAGAAGTTGCCTTTTCAGGCAATATATTTACTAATGTTTTTGCAAAAGTGGTCTTTCCACATCCAGAAGGTCCTATTATGGCCAAATGATCTCCACTATCTATTTCCAAATTAAAATTTTTGATAATAGGTTGCTGTTTTAGACCATATTTAACAGTAAGATTTTTAACTACAATAATTTTTTCTTTATTTTTTTCCATGATTTATAGCAAATTTTTCTAGACCTAAATAAAATACATCTAAAGCAATATAAAATGTCCGAGGCAGCTGCAAATTCAAAAGAAAAAAACGAAATTGAAGTTTCCAAAACTATTTTGCCTGAAAATAAAAAATATGAAAGTGAATCTTTGAATTATCAAATAAACATTCCCGATTGGCTTCTTAAAGATATTCATAATTTTGAAAAATCAAATAAAGAAAATGATGAGAATCAAAACCTTATAGTAAAGGCTTTTAAACTTGCTTATAAAGCTCATGATGGACAATTCCGCGCGAGCGGCGAGCCATACATTATCCACCCGGTTGCTGTTGCAAATCTCCTTAAAGAAATAGGTGCTAGTTCATCTGTTATTGCTGCAGGCCTTTTACATGATGTAGTTGAAGATACTGGCATTGATTTATCCGAAATAGAAACAAATTTTGGATTAGAAGTAAAAATACTTGTTGAGGGTGTAACAAAATTAGGCGGCATTCACTTTAACAACAGGACTGAAGCACAAGCTGAAAATCTTAGGAAAATGTTTTTGGCTATGGCCAGCGATATCAGAGTTGTCTTAGTAAAACTTGCAGATCGACTTCATAACATGAGAACAATTGAATGGCTAAATGATGAGAAAAAACTAAGAATAGCGAGAGAAACAAGAGAGATTTATGCACCATTAGCTAATCGACTAGGAATAAACAGATTTAAATGGGAATTAGAAGATTTAGCTTTTAAATTCCTAGAGCCTAAAGAATATCTAGATCTTAAAGATCAAATCGCCGTTAAAAGAAGTGATAGAGAAAAAAGATTAAAAGTAACTTTGAATCTTATGAAGGAAAACTTGATTTCAGCAGGTTTAAAAAATTTTGAAATAACAGGAAGGCCAAAACATCTTTATGGCATCTGGAGCAAAATGGAAAGACAACAAAAGCATTTTCACGAGATTTATGATGTTGCTGCCCTAAGAATTATCGTGGACAATTCAGATAGTTGTTATAGAGCTTTAGCAGTTGTTCATGATACTTTCAAACCAATTCCAGGTAGATTTAAAGACTATATAGGATTACCAAAACCCAATGGATATCAGTCCTTACACACTTCTGTGATTGGAAGACATCGACCTATTGAAGTTCAAATAAGAACTACTTCGATGCATCAAATTGCTGAATATGGTATTGCCGCTCATTGGCAATACAAAGAGGGTGGTTCTCCTGCTAAAAGTAATGCCGAGAGATTTAATTGGCTAAGACAATTAGTAGAATGGCAACAAGAAGGTAATGAAAGGGATCATAATGATTATTTAGCTTCAATTAAAGAAGATTTATTTGATGAAGAAGTATTTGTGATCACTCCAAAAGGAGATGTTGTTGGTTTAAGGAAAGGATCTACCGCGATAGATTTCGCCTACAGAATCCATTCTGAAGTTGGAAATCACTGTAATGGAATAAGAATTAATGAAAAGCTTTCTCCATTATCTACAGCACTTCAAAATGGTGACTTCATAGAAATTTTGACAAGTAATAATGCTACTCCAAGCTTGGATTGGCTGAACTTTGTAGTTACGCCAACTGCTAAAAATAGAATTCGCCAATGGTATAAGAAAAGCCATCGTGATGAAACGATTAAAAGAGGTAGAGATTTACTTGAAAAAGAAGTAGGTAGAAACGGTTTTGAAGCATTACTTTCTAGTGAAGCCATGAAAAAAGTTGCAAATCGATGCAATTTAAAAACTACTGAAGACCTTCTTGCATCTCTTGGTTTTGGGGGTTTAACTTTGCATCAAGTATTAAACAGACTCAGAGAAGAAATTAAATTACAGACAGAAGATGTAAAAAATGATTCTGACTCTGAAATAGCAAAATCTCTTAAAAGTAATAATAATTTATCCACTAATCAATCTAAT
>QCNA01000055.1 GCA_003213375.1 Prochlorococcus sp. AG-424-A03
GATGCCTCCATATCCTTATATAGCTACTGACTATATGACAGTTCTTGGATTATTTACCCATCACATGTGGATAGGTGGATTATTCATAGTAGGAGCAGGTGCGCATGCTGGAATTGCAATGGTTAGAGATTACGATCCAGCAAAACATATTGATAATGTATTAGACAGAGTTCTTAAGGCAAGAGATGCTTTAATCAGTCACTTGAACTGGGTATGTATGTGGTTAGGATTCCATAGTTTTG
This sequence comes from Prochlorococcus sp. AG-424-A03, assembly GCA_003213375.1. Lineage (GTDB taxonomy): Bacteria > Cyanobacteriota > Cyanobacteriia > PCC-6307 > Cyanobiaceae > Prochlorococcus_A. Next base: position 243 of record QCNA01000055.1, read on the forward strand.
GACTCTATATTCACAATGATACTATGAGAGCTTTGGGCAGACCCCAAGATATGTTTAGTGATTCTGCAATCCAACTACAGCCAATCTTTGCTCAATGGGTACAGAGTATTCAAGCATCTGCTGTTGGAACTTCTCTTCTAGCAGGCACTGCAGAAGCTTTACCTCACAAAGCTTTAAGTGAAGTTTTTAATGGAAGTTTAGTAGAAGTTGGTGGAAAGGTAGCTATAGCACCAATTCCATTAGGGACAGCTGATTTAATGATTCATCATATTCATGCTTTCCAAATCCATGTAACTGTTTTGATACTTCTCAAAGGAGTACTTTATGCTAGAAGTTCAAGGTTGATCCCTGATAAAGCTTCTCTAGGATTTAGATTCCCTTGTGATGGTCCTGGAAGAGGTGGTACATGTCAAGTTTCTTCATGGGATCACGTTTTCTTGGCTCTCTTCTGGATGTATAACTGTTTATCAATAGTTATTTTCCACTTCTCTTGGAAAATGCAGAGTGATGTTTGGGGACTCACTGGGGGTAATTTTGCACAAAGTTCAATTACTATCAACGGTTGGTTAAGAGATTTTCTCTGGGCTCAAGCTTCTCAAGTATTAACAAGCTATGGTCAATCAATAAGCATGTACGGTTTGATGTTCTTAGGTGCTCACTTTATTTGGGCATTCAGTTTAATGTTCCTCTTCAGCGGAAGAGGTTATTGGCAAGAATTGTTCGAATCAATTGTATGGGCACACAATAAACTAAAGGTTGCACCAACCATTCAACCTCGAGCTCTATCTATTACTCAGGGACGTGCAGTAGGTGTTACACACTTCCTTGTAGGTGGTATTGCAACCACATGGGCTTTCTTCCATGCTCGCCTTTTCGGGCTGGGCTAATAAACCTGAACTTCACCTTTTTAATTCAATGGCAACAAAATTTCCATCATTTAACCAGGGTCTAGCTCAGGACCCCACAACCCGACGAATATGGTACGGAATAGCTACTGCTCATGACTTTGAAAGTCATGATGGTATGACCGAAGAAAAACTTTATCAGAAGCTATTCTCTACACATTTTGGACATCTAGCGATAATAGCTCTCTGGGTAGCTGGTAACTTATTTCATATCGCTTGGCAGGGTAACTTTGAGCAATTTGTACTTGATCCAACTCATGTTCGCCCTATAGCTCATGCTATTTGGGACCCTCATTTTGGATCTGGCATCACAGAAGCAATGACACAAGCTGGAGCAAGTGGTCCAGTAAACATAGCTTATTCAGGTCTCTACCATTGGTGGTACACAATAGGAATGAGAACCAACGAGCAACTCTTCCAAGCATCAATATTTATGAGTATTCTTGCCTGTTGGACTTTATTTGCAGGTTGGTTACATTTACAACCAAAATTCAGACCTTCTTTAGCTTGGTTTAAAAATGCAGAGTCAAGATTAAATCATCACTTGGCTGTTTTATTTGGTTTTAGTAGTATTGCTTGGACAGGTCATTTAGTTCATGTTGCAATACCTGAATCAAGAGGACAGCATGTAGGCTGGGATAACTGGTTAACAGTACTTCCACACCCTGCAGGATTAGCTCCTTTCTTTACCTTAAACTGGGGAGCATATGCCCAAAATCCTGATTCTTTAGAACAAGTATTTGGAACATCTGAAGGAGCTGGAACAGCAATCTTTACTTTCTTAGGAGGTCTTCATCCTCAAAGTGAAGCATTATGGCTTACTGATATTGCTCATCACCATATTGCAATTGGAACAGTTTTTGTAATTGCTGGTCATATGTATAGAAATACTTTTGGTATTGGTCATAGCCTAAAAGAAATTACAGAAGCCCATAATACAAGACACCCTAATGATCCTCATAAAGGTAGTTTTGGAATTAACCACGATGGAATATATGAAACTGTAAATAATTCATTACATTTCCAACTTGGATTAGCATTAGCATCCCTTGGTGTAGCAACTTCTCTTG
>QCNA01000056.1 GCA_003213375.1 Prochlorococcus sp. AG-424-A03
TTAACTTTTAATAATCCTTCTTTATCTTTAGCCGCTTTAACATTAGGTCTACACAACGCTGGCATTACAAGCAAATTACTTTTTACAAATCTAGAAAGCCAAGACAGGAGAAATTACATTGCGATGAAATCTCTAGGAATCTCAAAAAAGACTAGTTGGCTTTTAGGTTTATTTTCTCAACAAGCAAAAAGTTACTTAGCATATTGCGCTTATAGATCTGACATTATTATTAGAGAAACTGCAATTGTCGGGGTTATCGGAAGTGTTGGTCTAGGTTGGCAATTGCAAGAATCACTAAGTTCCTTCGCATGGCAAGAAGTTACCATAGTTTTGATAGCTTATAGCTCCATCGCAATAGTTGGCGAATTAATAAATGGTAAAATCAAAAATAGTTTAACTTGATTTGTAAGAATAATTTGTTGAATCAAGTAATTATTTTTTTCCGGTTATAGTGATTAGTTTACCAAAACAGCTAGTTGTAATTGGAGATAGTTCAGTTTATGGATGGGGAGATAATGAAGGTGGCGGATGGTGTGAGAGGCTTAGAAAAGATTGGTGCAATAACCAAAATGGGCCAGTAATTTATCAACTTGGCGTAAGGGGTGATGGGATAGAAAAAGTTTCATCTAGATGGGAGAAAGAATGGTCATCTAGAGGAGAAACGAGAAGAAATAAACCTAAAGCAATTCTGCTTAATGTTGGTCTTAACGACACTGCAGCAATTGGTCAGAAAAATGGAAGACATCAATTAGATATAGATGGATTTGAATATGGATTAGAGAGACTTATTAATGAAATGAACTCTCAAACAAATGTCTTTGTTATTGGTCTGACACCTGTTGATGAGAGCAAAATGCCGTTCGCAGGATGTCTATGGTACTCAAATTATTTTTGTAATTCTTATGAAAGGAGAATGGAGGAAGTATGCCTCAATCAGAATGTCCCATTTCTTCCTACTTTTAGAGAAATGTATTCTGATAAAAGGAGTAAAAATTGGATTACGCATGATGGAATTCATCTAAATTCCGAAGGTCATTTCTGGCTTTTCCAAAGACTTAAAAGCTGGGAGATTCTCACAAAATGGAAGGAGTCCTAGGTCTTTCCAAATATTATTAATTTAAAAAATATGAATATAAAATAAGAGCAAAGATAGCAAAAACAGAAGCAATACTTGTCTGAATAGCATTTACCAATTCATTACTTAATTTATATTTGTTTTGAAATTTAGCACCAATAATACTTTCAGAAAGTGTTGCCAAGAATCCAGAAACTACAACAACTATAAAATGATATTTTGTAGAAATAATTGATAGACAAAGCATTATAAAAGCCATAAATATTGATCCCAAAACACTAGCTAATGTTCCTTCTATACTTATTCCTCCTTCAGTTCCTCTATCCACCTTTTTAAGTGAAGTAATTAAGTATGTGTCTTTACCAAATCTTTTCCCAATTTCGCTACCAAAAGTATCCGCCAACTTTGCAGCAAAACTTGCAGCAAAACCTACTTTAAACATCACTATGTTGGCAGCATTAAATTTGGTCATAATGGCAAGAAATAATCCTGTGGCTGCAGAGCCCCATACATTCTCAGGACCTCTTCTCCCTCCTCTTTTTTCAGCAATTCCTTGTTCTTTTTTAAATTTAAAACCTATTTTGGTAACCAGAGATCCAAACAATAAATAAATTACAACTGACATCCATCCCTGCCAAGACAAACATCCCCACAAAATTGTGCCTAAGATGCCTGCACTTACCCAGCCACTTTTCGTCATCAAAGGAATCTTGCAAAATATATAAATCAAAATAAAATTAATGCAAAAACCTATTAAAAATTGATTTCTAATTAAATCCATATTTATTTAATTTGTTAATTTCAAATCAATTCTCCACTGATTTAGAATTGATGATGCGTTAATACTAGCTGTCGAAGTTCTCAAGATAGTGTGGGAAAGTTTAACAAAGTTAATATTATTTTTATTAAAAAAATCAATTTCTTTCGAGGACCAACCTCCTTCAGGACCAATTACATTCCAAAAAATACCTCCTTTTTTATTTCCAAATTCTTGTTGTTTTCTTAACCATTGATTTAAGTCATATAGTGTTTCTTCTCTAG
>QCNA01000057.1 GCA_003213375.1 Prochlorococcus sp. AG-424-A03
AGAATATCTCCTTTTAAGGGGACAAATCCAAGTGATGGAGCTTTATCTTGATACTCATCACTTAATAATGTATTAAAGGCTTGTTTGATAGCTTTAGTGTTTCTACCATTACCCTCTTCATAAGCAAGTATCCATGTTAATGAAGCGATAGGGTATGCTCCTTTTGCAGTTGGATTAGGATTTTTACCAGCAAGATTTTCATCTAGAGTAATACCATTAAGAGCCTTAGCTCCTGCTTCTACAGATGGTTTTAGAAACTCACCTGAAAGATTCTGAAGTGCAGCAGCTTTGACATTACCTTTTATGTAAGACTGGTTAACATAACCAATTGCGCCTGGAGTGTTTTGAATAACACCCGCAACACCAGAATTACCTTTTGCTCCAACACCTGCTGGCCACTTAACTGATTTACCAGTTCCTAAAGTCCATGTTGGTGAAAATGCTTCCATAGAGTTTGTAAAGGCTTTAGTTGTACCTGATCCATCAGAACGATGTGCCCAAGTTAACTTACCTGATTTACAGCCTAATTCTTTCCAATTTTTAACCATACCCATAGCAACCCTTACTGCTTGCTCTTGAGTAAGTTTCAAATCACAATCATAGTTATAACCGAAAGCAATAGTTCCACCAACCATTGGGATTTGAACTAAACCTCTGGTAACCTTTGCTATATCTTTATCTTTCATAGGATCATCTGATGCACCGAAGTTTACAGTTTGATCAATAAAAGCTTTTCTTCCAGAGCCTGAACCAACAGCCTGGTAATTAACTCTTGGTCCGCCTGAAGATGCTAAATCTTTGAACCAACGAGTGTAAATTTTGGCAGGAAATGATGCTCCAGCACCACTTAATCTTGTTCTAGCAGAAACACTTGTGCCAGGAACACTTGTACCAGCAGCAATGGCTACTGCAGAAGTGAGAACCAAAGCTTTCTTAGCTATGTTCATGGATGTCATGATTAAATGAAAGACTACATATATATAGCATTGAATTTATACACAAATACTTATTAATTAAAATTTTATCCTGTGGTTAATTAGTTCTTAACCCCTTCTTAAACTAAATATTAAAAAGGCATTTTTTCGTTTGGTTTTAAAAATATTTTGGGATATTCATAGTATAGTTTTTAACTTTTATTTAAAAATCTCGAAATAAATAGGCATTTTTTTTTATTTAATTTAAGGCAAGTTTAAGTTCTTTTTAAATTTCGCTATTTGACTTTATTTCTTATCCGTTTCTTAACCTTAATTCGTTCTTATAGATTTGGATATTTATCCATTTTTACGTGTTGAGGTTTATGAAACTTTTTCAAAAATTAATTGCTGCTCCTGCGATCATTACGATGGCTTCAGGCTTTGCAGTAAATGCTGCTGAAATCAATCAACCTGAATTCAGCCCTTTCACTAAATCCCCTGAAGTAATATCAACAGGCGATTTCAAATCAGATCTATTGGTTCCAGGCGACTGGGCTTATGATTCACTAAAGGATCTTTCAAAAAGTCCAAGATTCAATGGTAGCCCAGTCCATCGTATGGAAGCTGCTGCCGAATTAAACAGATTAATTGCCGGAGGCGAAGGCTTAGTGAACGGAGCCGCAATAGGAAGGCTAAGTGATGAGCTTGGTTCTGAATTGGCAATTATGAAAGGAAGAGTTGATGGTCTTGAAGCGCGTGTTAATGAAATTGAAGCCGGAGCTTTCAGTGAAACAACATCAGCATCATTTGGTGTAGATGCAATTCTTGAAGCCTCTGATGGCGGTGGTAAATCAGAAGCTTTAGGATTTCACTATGCTTGGGAGTTGAAAACAAAAACAAGTTTTACTGGTGATGACACATTAACCGTTGCTATGGAAGCTGGTAATGGTTCTGGAACAACTGGAGGAGTTCTAGACTTCGGTGCTGGTGGCACTGGCTCGGATAAAGCTGATTTTGTAAAAGTTAAAGACGTTAACTACAAATTCCCCATTGGTGACAACTTTACAATGAAAGTTGGTGATTCTCTTAAGATAAGTAAATCATTCAAT